>CAJXQP010000009.1 GCA_913058275.1 uncultured Gammaproteobacteria bacterium
CTCGTGGGCTCGGAGATGTGTATAAGAGACAGGAGTGTAATAGTAATATTCGGGGCGCGATCAGCACAGGGCCCGGGCATGATTGTTTTGAATTCAAATTCGCCGGATTCAGTCCGCAGCCTGCCGTAGCCCCAAAACCAAGGATCAATGTCAGAATCCCCTTCGTGCTTGGGTGATCGATATACTCCTTTGGCGTTCGCTTGCCAAAATTCAACCACGGTGCCATTCGCCAACTCACCATAACGATCTATTAATCGCCCTTTCAAAATAATAGGCACACCTTCAGGCTGCGCCGTGATGCCGCTTTCGAATTGGCTTAAGTCTTCCAGTAGAGGATCTGAGAAATTGATAGGAAAATAAGGGCCAACCGTATCTTCATTGGTTGGAAGCAATAACTCAGCTTGTGTGTTCGCTTTCATTGTCATCTTCTCTGTATTATGGTTTTATATATAAAACATTCTGTAATGGTCCCACGCCCAACCAGTGACTCAATCACCCAATCACTCTGCTTATTTTATGACCGGCTTGCAACGCGGATTGCAGGTGCTGGAAATTCTGGGTGCGGCCGATGAACCTATGTCGCTCAGTATGATTGCGCAGCAATTGGGATTGAGTCGATCGTCTGCCTTTCGTGTAGTGTACACCTTGCGTCAAATGGATTTTTTGAAGGAAGCGGATCAAAAGTCCACCTATACCTTGGGTTCTCGTGTTTTGAATCTTGGGTTTGCTTACCTGCACCAACAACCTATCACCGAACTGGCCCGAAAACACCTCACCAAGTTGAGAGACGCGACCGAGATCAGCGCGCATCTGAGTGTGTTGGACGACAACGTTGTACTGTACTTGGATAGTCATCAAGCCCGCTCTGGATTTGTTTCCAATATGACTACTGGAACCCGTGTTGAGGCCTATGCATCCGCTATTGGTTGGTGTCTTCTCTCCAGTTTTAGCGATGCTGAGTTGAAGAAGTTTTGTAAGGGCTTGAACATGAAACCCATCACCAAACAAACGCCTGTTAATTTTAAGCAGCTGCAAGCCAGGGTGGAAGACATTAGACAAAAAGGCTATGTAGTCTCCAGAGGTGTGCGTGAACCGGGTGGTTCTAGTATCGCTGTGCCCATCATTCGTAATGACGGTCGAGTAGCTGCCTGCGTAAATATTTCCGGCCCCGACAGTGGTTTCGACTTTGCTCGAATTGAAGAACTCTATCTTCGGGAAACCCAAAAGACTGCTCTGAATATATCTCGCGAGCTGGGTTATTGTTAACTGCTGGGCCATTATTCGGTCTTAGAGTCTATTAAGCCCTAGAGTCTTTATTGCAGCTGCGCATTAGCCTTGTTTCCCCTCGCTTGATTGGCACAGAGACTATTACTAATTTAGTCCCCAACCACAGCAGCCACTGCTCGCTCCAATAGTGCAACGATCGTAGTAATCTCGTCTTCGGTGGATGTGTACGACGGCGCAAGTAATACATGGTCTCCGTCAACACCGTCTGCGCAACCCTGAGTTGGGTAGCACATCATCCCAATCTCTAATGCAGCGGCGCCGATTTTCAGGGCAATCTCTTGAGTAGCTGCATAGGGTTTTTTACTGGATCTATCTTCGACCAGTTCTATAGACCAAAATAATCCCCTGCCTCGAATATCACCTACATGCGGATGTTCTGAAAAAGCATTGTGCAGGCACTCCTCTAGTTGCTGGCCACGCACTCGAATATTGTCATGAAGATTTTCATTTTTGATGTACTCCTGCACGGCAAGAGCTGCGGCGGCAACTACTGCATGAGACATGTAGGTATGCCCATTCCATAACTTACCGCTACCCTGAGAAATCACTGACATTATCTTTTGTCCAGCAAGAACGGCAGCGATTGGTTGGTAGCCCGCACCAAGGCCTTTCGCAAGGGTAGTTATATCAGCGGCAATGTCTTCTTGCTCTAAGGCATAGGTGGTACCAGTGCGCCCCATGCCGCACATAACTTCATCAGCAACCATGAGCACGCCGTACTTGTCGCAAATCTCTCGAATAATTTTGAAGTAGGCTTTAGGTGAAGTAACGCACCCTAGAGTTGCGCCAACAACTGGCTCAAGCACGAAGGCCATGACATTTTTAGCGCCCAATTCCAGAATTTTGTCTTCCAGCTGCTGGGCGAGGCGAGCTGCAAATTCAGCTTCTGTTTCGCCTTCGCGCATCATTCTGTAACGATAAGGCACGTCAATGTGGTGTGTTTTTCTTAATAGGGGGTCGTAAGGTGCTCTACGGGTCTCGTGGTAACCAGTGGCTAGCGCCCCTAGTGTGTTGCCGTGATAGGAAGGTTTGCGTGCAATTACCTTGCATCGCTCTGGCTCACCATTTTCCAAGTGATATTGCCGCACAAGCTTCAGCGCCGCTTCCATCGCCTCAGAGCCACTGCCCAAAAACATAACCCTCCCAGCGCCAGTGCCACAAGGTGCATGATCTACTAGCCAAGAAGCGAGTTTCTCAGACGGCTCATTCGAAAACAAGCCGGTATGCGCAAAACACAATTTATCGACTTGTTCTTTTATTGCCGCTATTACAGGGGCGCAGTCGTGGCCCAAACATGAGACAGCAGCACCGCCACACGCGTCTAGGTACCGCTTGCCCGTCTCATCGATAAGGTAATTTCCCTCACCTTTAACGACGCTCGGTAAGCTGGCATGTAGGTTTCTCTGAAATAGCGCAGACATAATTGACACAGCCTATTTGTTTTATATAATAAACACATTTTGATATATCAAACACCAAAACACAACCAAACTGTGCTAAATATACAATGTGAAACTCAATGAGCGCTAGAAGTTGCGGCCCTATCGCTTTCTAGAGTCATTGGGTCGGATACAGGAATAAGTAACAGGTTTTTGATTTTTTGAACTACACACTAATAAAGAGCAATTACTTTGAATAGAGCACATCAAAACACTGAGCAACCCGAAGCAGGCGCGCTAAGTGGCCTCAAGGTCATTGAGTTCTCTCAAGTGTTGGCCGGCCCTTACTGTGGCTACCAATTGGCGCTGTTAGGTGCGAATGTCATTAAGGTTGAACCCCCTGACAGTCCCGATTGCTCCCGTGGCCGTGGCCCGCTTCCTGAGCTTAACTCCCAAGGACTAGGACTGACTTACCAGGTGCAAGGAGGGAACAAACGTTCGCTGGCATTGGATGTTAGCTCGCCTCAGGGCAAAGCGATTCTGCTTCAGCTTATTTCAGACTGCGATATTTTGGTGGAAAACTACAGAAACGGATTTATGAAGCTCAATGGTTTAGGGTTTGATGAATTAAGTGAGATAAATCCACGGCTTGTTTACTGTTCACTGTCTGGATATGGGAATTCCGGTTTTCGCTCCCACAAGGGAGCCTATGACAACACCATTCAAGCGACCTCTGGCATTATCGATCAGTGCCGAGGTAAAAAACCGGCCGTTTCCTTTGTCGACTATGCTGCAGGTTCCTCGGCTGCCTTTGCGATTCTGGCCGCCGTTATCCAGCGCAGTCGCACCGGAAAGGGATGTTATATCTCGGCCTCTATGCTTGAGGTGGCGCTGACCATGATGGCACCAGAAGCCGCAACGGCACTCCACGCCCCCGAAGCGGAGAAAGCCGTAGAAGCAGGTATACTTTCTTATGACACGAAAGATGGCCGTATTATGCTAGGCGCGTTTAAACCCTCACAGTATCGAAAACTCGGTAGATGTCTGAAAGATCAGGGTTACCCTATCGCCCTGCTGGAGACGATAAACAATTGGGAAGACGTAAAACAGAGCGCGGAAAAACTTAAGGGCTTATTGGAGCAAGTTTTTCCTGACAAGAACAATTCACAATGGCAGTCTGTCTTGGACGAAGCAGGAATACCAGCAGAGCCTGTTATTTCTTTAGCCGAGTCCGTAAGGATGAGCATCTGCGATGAGCGCCAATATTTTAGTCGATCAGCAGAAGATGAATTCATGCTCCCCACGGCTGCATTCCAAATGAGTTCCGGCGGGCCAAAACTGCGCACGCCTGCACCCCGCTTGGGTGAAGATACAGTATCCATTTTGTCTGAACTTGGTTTCGAAGAACAGATCATAGAAGAATATTTCAGAAAAGGTGTGGTTCAGTGACAACTCAATTAACAGCAACTGAGGTCTACAGCCTCCCCGATGAGTTCCGTAATAAGGGTGAACTCTCAGCGTGGGCCAAGATGACAAGGCCGGGCGAGCATATTGATTCGTTTCTCGAAGGCGCTTTTTTTGCTGCACAGCCTAGCGCGAACAATGCTACTGAAACTTGCCTGTTCGTTACCGACGTCGCCAATGGTCGAGTCCTGAGTATTACAAAAAACGGAGTCTGGCAGGCCGTTCATGAAACGAGCAGTGTCATTCATTCCATGAGAATCATGCCGGATGGGTCGCACGTCGCCGTTGACTATGATCTTGGTGTGCTGCGACTGTCCGAAGGCTCAAAACCTAGTGTCATTAGTCGTGGTTTAGAGAACCAGCCTTTCCTTGGCTTGTCAGACATGTGCGTAGCCTCCGACGGAACCCTCTGGTTTACCGACAGTGGAAGAACCTCGCTCAGTGATCCCACAGGTCGAGTGTATTGCCTGCGACCAGACTCCAAATTACAATTAGTACTGGACTGCGTTCCCTATTCGAACGGTATCTGTCTTTCCCCTGATGAGAAATGGGTCTATGTTGCGGCGACCCGCGCGAATCAAGTCTGGCGTTTTGCCGCGTCCCATGCCGACAGCGGCACCCCAATGGTAGGCACCTATCTACAGCTGTCCGGCGGGTTAGGTCCCGATGGCTTGGCTACTAACAAACTAGGTTGGTTGGCAGTCGCTCAAGCACAGGCGGGTGCAGCCTACGTGTTTGATGACTCAGGTGATCTGGTTTTTACTGTTCGCCTTCCCAAAGGACTGTGGACTACCTCGGTCGCGTTCGACAGCGACGTCCCTGAAGATCTTTACATCACCGAGGCCCAAACCGGCACCGTTTTTTTCGCCAATCTTTCAACTACTGGATAAATAGTCGTGAATAAATCTGACCTACATGGCTTTGTGCCCGCAATCGTTACTCCCTTTAGCAGCACTGGCGAAATCATGTTCGATGCTTTTGAAGAAGTATTTGAATTTTTGATTGCGCGCGGCGCAACTACTATTTGCATTGCCGGTGACAATGGTGAGAGCTGGGCATTATCTGCTAGTGAGCGAGGTCAACTCGCCCGCCTGGCCAAAGACGAAGCAAATGGGCGGGTTAAGATTATGATGGGGATATCTGCACCTACTATCACCGCTTCTCTTGCTTACGTCAAAGCAGCTGAAGACAGCGGTGTAGACGTTCTGCTCAGTATGCCGCAAACCTATGTATTGAAGGCAAGTGACCGAGAGGTCATGCATCGCTTTGATCAGATCTCTGCCGCAACAAAATTGCCTTTGGTGCTGTACAACTCACCACGTCGAGCTGGCTTCTCACTGAGCGTTGATCAGATCGAATCTCTGACTAATCACCACAACGTGATAGGCATTAAAGAGAGTGAGAGAGATTTTTTTCATCACACTAAGCTTCTGGCAAGATTAGGAGATAAGCTTTCAGTGATGACGGGCCCCTGTCATTTTATCTTGCCAAACTTTGCCCTTGGTGCGGCGGGTTTCATCGCAACGGGGCCAGAGTTTACCGACATGCTACCTAGCGACCTGGCAGACGTTGGTAGAAAGGAGCCGGGGCAGGCGTATCGTCATGCACATAATCAGCTCACCGCTCTGTATGAATTGCTCATGGGCACAGCAACGTGGCCCGCTGGATTTAAAGCTGCACTGAATCTCATAGGCTTGCCAGCCGGAGTGCCGCGCGATCCTGTGATGGCTGCAACACAGCAAGACATTGATCGCATCAAAATGACTTTTGACCAATTGGGGATTCGGTACAAATAATGTTCCAGTTGGCGCCTAATCATCAGAACGACATAGTTCGCACCGCCGAGGTAAGTTTCACCTTCGATGGAAAATCGTTGCTTGCACACGAAGGAGAATCTCTTGCTGCGGCGTTAATACGAGCCAAGCTATTACACCTATCGGATTCGCCTGCAGATGGATCGCCTCGCGGCGTATTTTGCTGCATGGGTTTGTGTCAGGAGTGCGTGGTTCAGGTGGCTGGTAAGACGATCGAAAGTTGTCGATTGCCAGTGTCGCAAGGTTTGCAAGTAATCTCTGGAAGAAGGTAATTGGGTGCATGATCATTGATACAGATATTGCCGTCATTGGTGCAGGTCCTGCTGGATGTAATGCAGCGCTGATCGCTGCCGAGTACGATTTCAGCGTGGTTGTGTTAGACGAGCAAGCTAGCCCGGGCGGGCAGGTCTGGCGTGAGAAAAGCCCAGCGATCCTGAACGCTCCAGAAACGCCGGAATCTGTCGCTGGCGAGTCGATTCGAAACGCCATCTCGCAAAGTAATGTTTCTCATCTAGGAAGTGTGCGCGTATGGCACATCGAGCGTAGCATCGATGGGTTTGTCATCCACTATGAGAACGCGGGTGTATCGATTTCTCTTAATTGCCGCTGCTTGGTGATTGCGACTGGCGCCCGTGAATATGTCCAACCTATCCCTGGCTGGACGCTGCCGGGCGTGGTGGGAATGGCTGGAGCAACGTCGATATTCAAGCAAGACCTCATCCCTATAGGGTCAAAAATGGTTGTTTCCGGTACTGGGCCGCTAGCGTTCTTTGTGGCCGCCGAACAACAGCGACTGGGAGGAAAAGTCGCAGCAGTTGTCACTTCGAATACGTTGCTTGATTGGATTAAAGCTCTGCCGCCCATGTTGTTGCGTCCCAGATTACTTTTTCGCGGTCTGCGATGGATCGTTGCTCTTTATGTTAATCGTATACCAGTTTACTGGGGCCACACTGTGACTCGCGTAGAAGGTGAATCCAGTGTATCGCGGGTAGAGTTTAAGAAAATCGGCAAAGATTGGTCGCCGCAAGGCGAACGCAGGTTTATCGACTGTGATTGTGTAAGTCTCGGTAGTGGACTGATCTCTGCCTTTGAATCATTTCAACTTGCCGGTATTTCCCTAGAACACCGCAGTGACGTAGGGGGATGGATTCCTAAAGCGGAGCAAGACGGTCAAACAGATGTGGACGGGTGTTTTATTTGTGGTGATGGAGCAGGAATACGAGGATCGCTGGCGGCACAAACTCATGGAAAGCTAGCTGGATTGTCCGCTGCCGAATTTCTGGGAGCTCAGATCAATCACCCTATAAATGAGCTGCGGCGAGAACACACGCGTGCTGCGACCTTTGGTGAAGCAATGAGTAAACTCAGTATTCCCCGCCCCGGCCTAACTAAACTGACCACAGCTCAAACTGTTGTATGTCGCTGCGAGGGCATCACTCGCGAGGAAATAGAAGACGAGATAAATCTTGGCGCGCAGAGCACGATCTCAGTTAAGTCTGGGGTCCGAGTTGGCATGGGGCCTTGTGGAGGAAAGTTTTGTCAGACAGCAATATCAGATTTGATTGCTAAAGCTAAAAGCTGCCCGGTAAGCGAGATTGTCCCACCTACAGCCCGCCCACCACTAAGACCGGTCTCGGTGAATACCCTGGCAGGGGATTTCGATTACTCTGACCTTCCCATTTCGAAGCCCTCCCCGCTGTGAACAAAATCTATGACATAGCTTGTATTGGGGGCGGCATCATGGGATGTGCCGCTGCTTTGCAATTGGCTGAAGGGGGTATGAATTCCATAGTTCTCGATCAAGGCGATTTAGGGCAAGGAGCATCTGGTGTAAATGCCGGCACACTGAGCTTGCAGATCAAACGCGTAAAGCTAATGCCCTATGCGATTCGCGGTCATCAAGAGTGGGAATCCATGGGCGATGCTGTTGGCTTTAAGAAGACAGGAGGATACACACTCGCTTTCACCGATCACGAAGCCGAATTATTGCAGGAAAGAATGAGGCTCAAGGCTGAAGCAGGTGCGCCAATTGAATTGGTATCTAACAGCGTGCTCAGAGAGGCCGAGCCTCAATTAGCTGATCGAGTAGTGGCAGCTAGCTATTGTGCTGAAGATGGCTATTCGAACTCGTCCCTAACAGGTCAATTTTATCGAGCTAGGTTGAAGGAACAGGGCGTGCAATATCGTGAAGGTTTCAAGGTACTTGGTGTTGAGGCTTGTAATGATGGCTATGTAATTCGTTCCGCCAACACGACCGTTAGAGCAAGAAAGTTGCTGCTCTCGGCTGGTGCTTGGTTAAAATCTCTCGCCGCCTTAATGGACGTTGATCTTCCTGTGCAAGCACGCATTAATACGGTGTCCGTCACCCAAAGGCTGCCGATGTTAACGCGTTCCGTGATTGGTCATGCAACTGGACTGTTAACAATGAAGCAAAAAGCCAGCGGGTCTTTGTTGATCGGCGGCGGCTGGCAAGGGCGTGGCACTCCCGAGCAAGGCCGTGGACAGGTTGACGTGCATTCTCTGCGATCAAATTTAGCATTAGCCAGACATGTCCTGCCAGCGATTGAGAATGCACAGATATTGCGCTCGTGGACTGGGTTTGAAGCAAATGTTCCTGATTTTTATCCACTGGCAGGCAAACTGCCGGGCTATGAGGACGTGTTTATCCTAGGTTGCGTACGCGGGGGTTATACCATTGGGCCTTACATCGGCAAGCTAATGGGAGACTACATTCTTGAACGAAAAACCGAATTGCCCTTATTTGATCCTGGGCGAGATTTTGTCGAGGTAGTGGCATGAACGATCTAAGCATTGCAGATCAATTAGATGGCAAGTTAGCTCTGGTAACCGGGGGTGGCAGCGGTATTGGAGAAGCGACCGCACGCTTATTCACTCAAGAGGGTGCAATTGTGGTGGTCGCTGGTCGCCGAAGAGACCAAATTGAAAGCGTAGCTGGAGACATAGGTGGTCACGCCATTGTTTGCGACGTGTCCGATCAAGGACAAGTGCAGAATCTTTTTCAGAAAGCCTGCGAAATTACGGGGAGAGTCGACATACTGCTCAACAACGCCGGCGGCCCTGGACCCATCGCGCCAGTTGCAGAGGTAGATATGCAGGCTTGGGTTGAATGCATGAACATTAACCTAGTTGGCGCTATGTACTGCCTACAAGAGGCCGCCAAAGTAATGATCAAGCAGCAATCTGGCTCTATTATCAATATGTCGTCCTTAATGGACATACAGGGCTACCCGATGCGCTCAGCCTACGTAGCCTTCAAATTCGCTTTAATCGGAATCACTGAAACCATGGCGCGTGAACTCGGCCCGCACAACGTCAGGGTGAACGCATTGATGCCTGGTGCTGTGTCGGGTGCCAACATGGAGAGGATTTTACAAAGTCGCGCTACATCTGAGAATCGCACAGTGGAAGAGATCGAAAGAAAAAACTACACCGACGTGGCAGCTCTTAAGCGTTGGGTTGATCCAGAAGAAGTTGCTAGAGCGGCATTGTTCTGCGCTTCTGATCTTAGCTCTGCGGTGACGGGTGACAAAATGAAGGTTTGCTGCGGACGTTTCTAATTGACGATTGTAATGAGGACTAGATGAATATTCCCCCAGAACCGACCGAGACTTTAATTTAGTTGGTTCTGCTAATTTTTTAAAATGACAGGTAGATTTAAAGGCCCCCTGAAAACAAAGCCGGACCACCGCACATCTTGCTCTGATGTCAGCTGCATATTCGGAAAGCGCTGAAACAGCAGGGGTAGGATAGTCTTAATCATCGTGCGAGCGACGTGCATTCCTTGACAAAAATGAGGCCCGTTACCAAAAGCTTGATGCGGTTTCTTATCACGGAATATATTGAATTTGTCCGCGTCTTCGAACACGGTTTCATCGCGATTCGCTGAGGCCTGAATGGTATTGATAGTAGCTCCCTTTCTAATTTCAAAACCACCTATCTCAGTATCGACTGCAGCAATGCGCGGGCTAACTTGTATGGGCGCAATCCAACGAACGGACTCTTCAACCGCCTTTGTCCAGTAACTGCTATCGTTTTTTGCCGCATCTAGTTGTTCCGGGTTAGTCAGCAATCCATACAACACTGTCAGCAAAGCATCCCTCGGTTCATTAATGCCGCCACCAATTGCCACTTTAATATTGGCCACGATTTGGCTGGTCGGAATTGGATTTTTAGCGTTGACCATCAATGACAAGGCATTCATCTGAGGATTGCGAAGCAGCAGCTCAGTGTTTTCTTCTATGCAGCTATTCATTTCCTTGTGCGCAAAATCGCAACGCTCGAAAATGGAATCTAAGCGACCATAATTTCCCGCCCCATCCATTAATGTCTGTGACCAATGTTCCATTTTGCTGTCGGAGGCATTGGAAATTCCCAATAATTTAGCCAGACAACTGGCAGCATATGGGCCCGCGAGTACAGGAAAAAGATCAATAGTTTCGTTTTGCGGCAAACGAGCAACGAATTCCTCCGCAATTTCGGTGTGTACAGACTGCCAAACCTCGATGATGCTTTTGGGGGTATAAGCCATTGCCATCGCATTGCGCTCACTTTGATGTTCTTCTCCATCTTTTTTCATCAAGGTCTGAGCTTGAAACGCGCGTTCCATCGGCGCACTTGAGTCTTTGGAACTAAAGATGTCGGGATTATTTTTTACGTACCGGCAATCGTCATACTTTGTGATGAACGTTCGATCTATTGAGGCCACATGAACCACGGGACTTTCTGCCCGGTATCTTTTGTATATAGGGTAAGGATCTTCAGTCAAATGCTTCATCTGGGTCGCTGAATCTATGGGGATGGCGCTCATGTTACCTACCTTCTATTTACCTATTTGTTATCAATGTCGTTGACGAGTTATTTGAATACCGGCAACAAATTCAGCATCGCTAAAACGTGACAGGTAGCGTAAAAAACACCAAGAGCTATGACTGTGTGAATAACAAAATTACTGCTTACGAAACTGCCGTGGTCAGCTTCTTTAAATTGTTGCCTACTTTTCTTGATCATGAGCGGTGGAATTATCAGGCCGATAATTGCTAGAACCAAACCAGCAAAGCCAATCGCGTACAGAAATCCATTCGGGAAAAAGACCCCTCCAACAATGGGTGGCAAAAAAGAAATCAAAGCGGCTTTAAATCGTCCCGTTTTGGAATTATCGAAATCAAATTTATCCTTGATAAAATCAAACAATCCAAGGCTGACTCCCAGAAAAGAGGAAATAATCGCTACATTTGCAAATATGCTTAACAATCTAGATGCACCGCCGCCCATCAACGCATCGAGTAGATCGCCAATATTACCGCCTGCTGCAGACACTGCCCGAAACTCTGTTCGTGGAATATTGCCGAATGGCACCAGTAGAAACACCAGATAGATAAGCAAGCAGCCTAGTGATGCTAAAAGAATGCTTCTGGAAATGGTTGTGTACTGTTTCCCGTAGTACGCAACCAAACTAGGCACCACGCTGGTGAAGCTAAAAGATGTCAGGTAAAAAGGCAGCGCCGCAAAAACATAATAAAAACGAGGAACGTCATTCTCAATGGCATTAGCCGTAGTAAAATTCGACCAATTTATGGTGAAACTTAAATCAAACATGACCATTAAAAAACTCACGATCATGCCAAATATCAAGACTGCGACAACTTTGGAAACAGCAGAGGTGCTTAGCCAAACCACGAAAGCGAGCGAAACAGCAAATACCAAACTAGCAAGCACATGGGAAAGCTCCACACCAAAAACACTGACAGCAGTTTGGCTAACTATAGAACCGCCGCCGCTTATATAGGCGTAATCCAATATATAAAGCAAAAAGACAAACAGTAGGCCATTAAAAATATTCCACCCTCTTCCGAGAGTGCCTCTAACTATAGTGTCGAAGCTATCGCCAAGTTCAAAGTTAAGATTTACACGCAAAGTCATCAATGCAGCAACGGCGGTTGCAGACGCTGTAAGAAGTAAGCAGGCTATTGACCAGTATAGCCACATCCCCGAGGAAACCGTTGGTAAAGAAAATATCCCCGCACCAATGGCAGACCCAATACAAATAATGGTTCCTGAAAACGCAGTTTTAGGAGATTTTGTAACTTGTGTATTTGACATGCTCTACCTGTGCCGATAGTTAAAAAATCTAGTTACTAAGGCTTCGATACCTTGGAAGTTGTGGATAGGCTGTAACATCACTTGGCTCGTCAACAACGCCGTTTTCGTTTTCATAAGCTGCATATTTATCCAGCAATACTTGCAATATTTCTGGCTCACTAGAACTAAGATCGATCGATTCGCTCGGGTCATTAGCTAAGTTATAAAGCTTCCATCTGGCAGGCTCCCAAGGCTCACGTAGACGCAGCCCCTTCCATTCACCCATGTAGATGCTGGCGTTGCCGAACAGTTCAAATGCTACTGCCTCATCCGCAGCGTAAGCGCTGCCGGATCGACCAGTCATATAGTCAACAAGCGAACGCCCGCGCAGAGGAAATACCGGCTTGCCCTGATATTCGGTGCCTGGGTGTTGTGCTCCGGCTAAAGCCAAGAACGTCGGTGTAATATCGGCTACTGAGGCAAACTGATCTCGCACGTTTTCGTCGCTCACCAGTGATTCATTGTAAACTAACAAAGGTACTCGTGTGCCGCCTTCACTCAGCATGAACTTATAGTGTTTTAGATGAACGGAGCTTACTTGTGCCCATCCTAAGCCCTGAAACAAATACGAATCTGCGGCACCCATATTTTCGTATTCATTATTAACGCCAGTGGCTTTAAAATACTCTTGGTAGGCATTTCTCTGCGATCGGTCATATGGGTCTGCACCATTGTCAGACATAAAGACGATGACGGTATTGTCTAGCTCACCTTGGCTTTCTAGATATTGCATAACGCGGCCAATATTAGTGTCTAGGTTGTCAACCATAGCTGCGTAAACTGCCATCTTTCGCGCTTCGTTTTTCTGTTCCCTTTCAGAGAGTGTGTCCCACGCAGGAACGTCATTTGATCGCGCGGGTAAATCTAATTCCGGCGGCACTAAACCGGCACTCTTCATGCGCTCAAAACGTTGGCTGCGAACATCATCCCAGCCCTGCGCATAGGCCTCTTCGTATTTACTGATGACATCCTGTGGCGCTTGTACGGGCCAATGCGGCGCCGTAAATGAAAGATAGGCAAAGAACGGACTTTGTTTATCGCCCTCCTGAATCATGCCCAGCAATTTTTCTGTAAACAGATCGCTGGAATACCCTTCAGGCCGCTCGACAGGAATTCCATTTTCAGTATAGCTAGCCTCTGGCACATTGGCGTTGGTCCCTAAATCATTAAAATGATTAGCCCCTCCATTGAGTAAGGCGAAGGTATTCGAGAATCCTTTTGCAGATGGGTAGTTCCTTTCTTCTTCCATACCTAGATGCCATTTCCCAGACATGTATGTCTGATAACCAACATCACGTAATAGCTCAGCAACCGTCACCGTGCTGTCGTTCAAATACCCTTGATACCCTGGCAGACCTTCGTGGTGAGGCAACTTATCTTCTTTCATTGTGCCCAATCCGTTCAAATGGTTGTCTACCCCAGTGAGTAACATTGAGCGGGTTGGCGAGCAGGTTGGGAGGGTATGGAACTGATCGAAGCGTAATCCTGAGCTAGCAAGAAGATCCAAGTTTGGGGTATCTATTTCACTACCGTTAACCCCAATATCACCATACCCCAAGTCATCGGCTACGATTAGCAGTATGTTTGGTCGCGAGTCCAAAGCCAACTCCGAACTCTCTGTCGATTCTGGCCCCTGATTACATCCAGAAACGAACAGAATCAGGGCAATAGATACTAGGGGAGTTCTCATTACTTTATCCATTTGATCAGTCGAACGAATCGTGCCGCGACACCGGTAGATTAGTAAGTTAACACATCGAATTTCGGAATTCTGAGTCGTTTGAACCTCGGTATAATCGGCCTGCAACATCGAAACAAATTCAAGCTATAACAGGGAATAGATCGCACTGTAAATTCCCTTTAGCCTCTAGCCATGATCTATCCCTAACAGTCCATTATCGAGTACACTAATGCCACCTCACAGTGCAGGAAACCAGCTTAGGCACGATGTTTAGGTAGTCTAGAGCTAAAAAAGTGCGTTAGTTGAATTCGAAAAGGCACACTAGAATGAGAATAATTAAGCGACTAGGTATCGGCCTTGGGGTCATTGCGCTAACGTTGGTAGGTCTGTATTACTCCGGTTATGGTGGCGATTTAGCCTTTCGAGCGTTTCTCGCTTACAGTCAACCTTCCAAGGAATTTGATGCCAGCACCGCCGTGGCTGAACCGAACTACGGCGACCCGATTAATTGGGCCGCGCTACCGGGGGAAATCGATCCAGCAGATTTAGTGCCGGCGGGTGTCGATGAAACTGCTCAGACAGAGAAGTCGGTAGATACGTTTTTTATTCACCCAACAGGTTTTATGCGATCGAATACTTGGACTTCGCCAATGGATTCGAATTCAGGAACAGAAGAGAACACATTATGGATGATGGCGAATCAAGCTAGCGCCTTTAACGGCTGCTGCAATGTGTATGCACCTAGATATCGAGAGGCGACCATCGTTTCTTATTTTGGTGAGACGGATTTACGTAACGAGGTCTTAGGTTTTGCTTATGAAGACGTTAAGCGGGCTTTTGCCTATTTCATTGAGCATTACAGTCAAGGAAGGCCTTTTGTCATCGCCAGTCATAGTCAAGGTACTCACCATGCACTGCGACTTCTGGAAGAAATGGTGGATGCCCGCGAATTGCGCGAACGCATGGTTGCCGCCTATTTGATCGGCGGCATTGTAATGCCAGCAACTCACAAGCTGCTTGACTCAATGTCGAATATTTCTGCCTGTACTGATGCGGAACAACTCCACTGTGTTGTGCACTGGGACACGATGGCCGAAGGTGCGCCCACCGATTTGTTTGGCTTAGCTCGCCCCGCAGACAGCTTGTGTACTAATCCGTTGAGTTGGCAGGTCAATGAAATAATGGTGACTGCCGAGAAGAATGCTGGTGCGGTGTTTCCCGAGGGCACTTACAACGCCGCGCTAGGTAAAGGCAAAGATACGTCAACAGCACAACAGTTCGAAACCTTGCCTGCGCCATTGCAACAGCACACTTGGGCGCAGTGTCGAGACGGTTGGTTGGTTGTGCAGGATCAACAAGGATCGGAATTTGATAAATCAGACACAGTGGATGCGAGCGGCAACTACCACATGCTTGACTATTCACTGTTCTATATGAATATTCGCAACAATGCCAAGCTGCGCGTGAATCGTTATATGGCGCGGTAGCATAGAGTTGGTTGGCAAATGGGTTGGATGCAAAACAGTGTACTTCAGGAACACTTATAGCCTAGCAATTTCAGACTACGAGCGGCCGTCGTAAGCATCGATATTGTCGTTATCTGACATCATGCGAAATGCCGGGTCGACTACAGGGCATTCGTCGAACTCGATTACGTACAGTCCGGCCCTATTTATTGTTTATTGAAACGCGTAGTAGTCTTTAATCCTGCCTATCCCTCAATATCTCATCACCTTTAGTCGCATGTTAGAATCGGAATAGGATCTTCGGGAGATAAATATGGAAAAAATATCAGCACTATTTCTAACATCGTTGGTGCTCGTTGGTTGCGGTAACGTTGAAACAGAATCCAACCTAGTGATGCAAACGGAAACCAGACCCAACATCCTGTTGATTGTCGCTGATGATCTTGGTTATTCGGACATTGGTGCTTTCGGCGGTGAAATATCAACCCCTAACCTCGACGCGCTCGCCGCTGGCGGGCTAAAAATGAGTAATTTTTATGCTGCTGCGGCCTGCTCACCAAGCCGAACCATGTTGCTAGGTGGAGCTGATAGCCATGTCGCTGGTATGGGCACCATGTTTAATGATCAGGCGGCGAATCAGCTTGGCCAACCCGGCTATGAAGGTTATCTGAATCACAATGTAGTTACTGTTTCGTCACTACTTCTCGATGCTGGTTACCATACTTATATGACCGGCAAATGGCACCTGGGATATGACGATGACCAGTCACCGGCAGCGCGTGGCTTTGAACGCTCGTTCGCGTTACTTCAGGGAGGCGCTGGTCATTTTGACGACTCCGCCATGACCGTTGACCATGACACATCCTGGTACCGTGAAGATGGCGTTCGCACTGAGCTTCCAGATGACTTTTTCTCAAGCCGGTTTTATACCGATAAAATCCTTGAATACATCCGATCCGGCGAAGACGATGATAAACCGTTTTTTGCCTACCTTGCTTACACCGCACCGCACTGGCCGCTTCAAGCACCTGCCGAAACTATTGATAAATACAGAGGACAGTACGACGACGGCTACGACGCGCTTGCCGAAAAACGCTTGATGTCACTAGAACAAATCGGCCTTATAGAACCCGGCCACATCGCACCCGAGCAGGCCTATCCTGAAACGGAATCCTGGAACAATTTAAGCGACGAACAAAAACAAATTGATGCACGCGAAATGGAAACCTACGCGGCCATGGTCGACAACATGGATTACCATATTGGTCGAGTGCTCAACTATCTCGACGCATCCGGCCAGCGCGACAATACCATCGTCATCTTTATCTCTGATAATGGCGCCCAAGGTTTTGGCCCTGGCATGGCCCGCGCTTTCCCGCAGGACTGGATCGATGAAAATTTCGATACTAGTTTTGAGAATATTGGCAAAATAAACTCCTACGCTTACCTAGGGCCGCACTGGGCCCGCGCCAGCACGGCTCCAATGCGCATGTTTAAGGGTTTTTCGTCCGATGGCGGCCTCAAGGTGCCAGCCATCATAAGTTACCCCGGCAAGCTCGAAGCTAGGGCGGGAACCTTTACTAACCAGCTCACCACTGTCCTTGATTTGCCCGCCACATTCCTTGATATAGCAAAGACAACGCATCCGGGCACAAGCTACAAGGGACGCCAGGTTCACCCTTATACTGGCGTATCTCTACTGCCCTTTTTAAACGGTGAGAGTGAAATCATCCATGAGCCAGACGATGTCGTTGCCTGGGAGCTTAATAACAGCAGAGCAGTGCGAAAAGGGGATTGGAAAATTATTCTACTACCCGGCCGCTTCGGCACCGGGGACTGGGAACTTTTCAATATCAAAAATGATCCCGCAGAGCGTACCGATCTTAGCGAAGCAGAACCCGAGAAACGCAGCGAAATGATTGCAGAGTGGGAGAAATACGCCAGGAATAACGGAGTTATTATTGCCGAATAACCGAAGTTCGTCGTTCGGTTCTACTATTCACTCCCGAATTGGCTATAATCCTGCCCCCCAGCATTCACCCAGGTCTGATCCCAATGTCATCGAGCAATAAAGTCGGTTTTGTCTCTTTAGGCTGCCCAAAAGCCCTAGTAGATTCCGAGCGTATCCTCACCCAACTAAAATCCGATGGCTACGATATCGTGCCCAGCTACGACGATGCGGATTTGGTGGTGGTGAACACCTGCGGATTTATAGACAGTGCGAAGCAAGAATCTCTGGACGCTATCGGCGAGGCCATAGCTGAGAATGGCAAGGTGCTCGTAACTGGCTGTCTAGGTGCTCAGAAAGAAATCATTACTAATGCGCACCCGAAGGTACTAGGAGTGACCGGTCCCGCCGCCTACGAGCAGGTCGTAAATCAGGTGCATAATTTCCTTCCGCAAAATGAGTCTCATGACTCCTTTATCGATCTAGTACCTGCACATGGAATAAAACTAACTCCAAGGCATTATGCCTATTTAAAAATATCTGAAGGTTGTAACCATCGTTGCAGTTTCTGCATCATTCCCTCGATGCGCGGCGACCTTGTTAGCCGACCCGTTGGAGACGTCCTCGATGAAGCCGAAAGACTCGCAAATGCTGGTGTGCGGGAGCTGCTGGTAATCTCGCAAGATACCAGCGCTTACGGCGTGGACACTAAATATCAGACTGGTTTTTGGCAGGGCCAGCCGGTTAAGGCGAGCATGCAGGGCCTCTGCGAGGCACTCGCCCAGCTCGGCATCTGGGTTAGATTGCACTATGTCTATCCTTATCCGCACGTAGATAAAATCATCCCTTTAATGGCTGAGGGAAAAATATTGCCCTACCTAGACATACCGTTTCAGCACGCAAGCCTGAATGTACTAAAGTCAATGAAACGCCCCGCAGCAACAGAAAAGACACTAGACAGGATTATGAATTGGCGCGAGCAATGTCCTGACATCACGCTACGCAGCACCTTCATCGTCGGTTTTCCCGGCGAGACCGATGCCGATTTCGAAGAGCTCTTAGGATTTCTAGAGGTGGCTCAATTGGACCGAGTCGGCTGTTTTCAGTATTCAGCGGTGGATGGCGCAGCAGCCAACGAACTTGCAAACCCCGTGGCTGAAGAGCTGAAACAACAACGCTGGGAACGCTTCATGGCAACCCAGCAAGAGATAAGCACGAAAAAGCTACAGGCAAAGATCGGCCAAGTAGTTGAAGTGTTAGTGGATGAGGCTAACGCAGAGCAAATTGTCGCGCGATCTGCAGCCGATGCGCCAGAGATCGACGGCAATGTATTCATTCAGCCGAATTCCGATGTACAAGCGGGTGATTTTATTCAGGTAAAGATTGATGACGCCGACGAGTATGACCTTTATGGTGCGCTCGCCAGTTAATCGCTCGAGCAACAGTCAATTCCTCAACATCGAAAACCGTAAGACTGTTACCACCAATATAATTTGTCCCGATAGCCCAGCGATTATCATCGGTCAAGACTAATTCATGTGGCCCACGTCCGGTAGGGAGAGTTTCTAGAATCTCCCTGAACCTAGATCGATGAAGTTCGCGTCGTGCCCGCTGTTGTTAAGCGCGATGAGAGTGCCGCGCAAATAATCCGCAGTAAGACCAACAGACATGTTAATTTTACAGTGATTCTACTCAATGACCCACTTCAATTTGGCAAAGCGACGCTTAGAAAAATTCATAGCTAAGCAGCAATAAATATTCAGAATTTGTATTAGTATCTGTAGGCTTTACAGTACTTTAAAAAAATTATGCATTTTTACCACCTCTCCTAAACTTCTCTGCCAAGGAGAAGGAATTATTTATTACACACGTATAACTCAACAAGCTGTTGAACCAACAGTCTAGCCTCATAGCAATAAAGGCATATGGCCAATCAACACAATACCCATTTAAGCCTGCACTAAAAAAGGAACCTCTCATGCAATTACTAAAACGAATCAAGGTCTGCTTTGCGCTGGCTTGCCGCGATTGCTGACACTTTGGACAATGCGCAAGCCGTTTTCGATTTTGCCGAAGCGGCTTACCCGGAACTACTGAGTCCGGCAGCGCCTGAAATTCAGGAGCTGCAAAGCTTCTACGTGAGGCTCTACACTGATACGGGTATCTATCTAGGTGTACAGGGAGACAACGTGTACGCGATCGGCGGCTCTGTTGGAACTGAACTAGTTTTCGTAGGAAAAATTAGCTCGCTAATTACTGTCAGCGACACAGACATCACCGACTTGTTGCTCACGAACCAACGAGAAGAATGCAGCTACTACGCAGAGAATCGTTTTTCGAATGTTTCCGACATCAAGCGCGACGTACAGTTCACGGGAACTCTCAGCTTTACGGTTGAAGACAGCAAATGCATTGTAGTAAGCAGTAGCATACCCAACCACAACTTTAATGATTCGACAGCCGCCTTCGCCACCAACGTTCGCGAAGTCAGCGCCGAGTTTAGAATTCCTATAGAACCGACATTCGCCTCCTCTGCCACAGCGCTATCGCTTGCGACCGACAATGCCGTTTTCCTAAACGGCGTCAAGTTAGATCTCATGGCGGCGGGATGCTTCGGTGTAGGCGATGGCAACATCGGCTGTTTCGACATCGATCAACCTTGGCGCTTTGACCCAATGAGTCCTCAAACCGGGTTCGGTACTGACGCAAATAATGCGCATACCCAGCCTGATGGCACCTACCACTATCACGGCAATCCGAAGGCTTTATTCGATCAAAACGCGATATCCGAATCACCGGTTATTGGTTTTGCCGCCGACAGGTTTCCTATCTTCGACAGCTACATCGATGATAACGGAGAGATTCGCGCCGTTACTAGCAGCTTCAATTACTCAGTGGGTCTCGCCCAAATGGCACGGCAAATCCCGGCGGAAGCTATGATGGTACCTACGTGGATGACTATGAATATGTCGCTGCCAGCGGCGATCTCGATGAGTGCAACGGTATGATGCGCGGCGGCTCTTACGGCTACTACATCACCGATGCCTACCCCTAGGTATTAGCCTGCTTGAAAGGGACTCCAGACTTCTCGTTCAATAAGGCTGGCGGAGGCAGCGGACCGCCTAATTAGAATCTGTCTGACGGGCTAAGGTGCTGGAATTTCTCCTATATCTTAGCCCTACACAAAATTTCTAGCTTGCCAATTAAAGAACCTACCGTTGCCGACAAACTAGCGAGGCGGCGAAAAAGAAAGTAATCTAACCCCATACCCTTGAGTGGAATCGCTAGAAGAACTCTCCAATGCACCCATGCCGTCTGTTTACCCTACTCCTGCTTACTCAGCTTTGCTCAGCAAGCCTCGCTCAATCCGGTTCTCTGCACTTAGACACCGAAGCTGATCTCCTAAAACTCGACACAAACAGAGTCAAGCAAGAATATCGAAAGCCAAAGCCACGAGAACTGACTGTCCTTACCCAAACACTCTCAGCAGAACAGCTCGACAGGGCTGTTTTAAATCGTCTCATGCAAGAAATAAGCACTGAACCGGCAAACACCAAAACCCGCATCGGAATCAATGACAGTCAGCTGCAAGAGTTATTCGTTACCATTTCCAATGCCCGTGGCTTCATCAACGGCAGCGAAATCGCCAATGTACGCGCGATGTGTGCTGCATGGGATGAGTCGGCAGCTAGCGGTGATGCTCGAATAACTCAGGCGCTAGCCTCTTACAAGGCGCGTGAACAGCTTACCCAAACTTTTATTGCGAAGTATTACGGTGCCGTGTTGTTTGAAGTCGAAGCTTTTCTTGATGAAAAATCTCTAACGCTATTTCGCACCTATATGAACGATAGGCGACGACGACTAGCCAATGCTGGAATGACATCCTGGGGATCTCCGGTACAGAATATTCGCGCTGGCACTGGTACTATTGATTTTCATTGCCGCACACACTAGAAATATCATTGGAGTTAAGCTGTGAGTTATAAATGTTTTGAAGTTTCCATTGAAAACAAGATCGCCCATATAGTTTTGAATCGCCCCGAAAAAAGAAACAGCATGATTCCCGAATTCTGGGACGAGTTACCCGCGATCGTTAAAGAACTCGACGCGAATGCGCAGGCCCGCGTTATTGTTATCTCTTCCACAGGCCCTCACTTTACAGCCGGCATCGATACGGCCGTTTTCAGCAACAATGCAGTGCAAAGCGATGACCCAAAAGTCGCCGAGAAGCAAAGGCGCACTCACGGCGCGAAGCTCTACGACACAGTCGATTACTTACAGCAGAGTTTCACCTGCCTTGAAGAGTGCCGAATACCAGTGCTTGCAGCCATTCAGGGTGGGGTCATTGGTGGCGGCGTAGACCTGATCACCGCCTGCGATATGCGCTACATGACAGCGGAAAGTTTTCTCACCATATTCGAAATTAATATTGGCATGACCGCCGACGTCGGCACCTTTCCGCGCATAACAAAGCTGTTACCAGAGGGAGTGGTCAAGGAACTCGCTTACACAGGACGCCGAATGTCTGCTGCTGAGGCGAAATCACTGGGTTTCGTAAACGAAATATTTCCAGACCAAGAATCCCTACTTGTGGGAGTCATGAAAATAGCGGATCAGATAGCGAGCAAAGCGCCTCTAGCCATCTATGGCAGCAAACGCATCATCAACTACTCCCGCGATCACAGCACAGCTGACAGCCTCGACTACATCGGCATCTGGAACGCCAGCATGCTGCAGAATGCTGAAATCATGGAAGCGATGACAGCGGCGGCGGAAAAACGTCCGGCAGAATTTGTGGATATTCCAAAGAAGAGAAGGAAGATGGGGTCTGGCATAGTCGACTAATATCAGCTTAAAAAACCAAATAAACTATGCTGCTAGAAAGGATTCTAGCAGCACTTGCATTAACCCCGCTCCCAGCCATACGAGCGTTGGAATAAAAATAGAGAAAAGAAATCGCGAAAATATCGAGATGTCCATCGGACTATTCCACAGATCCTATCCTGGTACCGACCTAAATCCATCGAGACTCACAAATAGGTCAAAATGGAGAATGCCAATAATCGCACCCACGGCAGAAATCCGATGGCTAAATCGCTTAATGGCATGTTCAATCAGTCGAATGGACGCAGGTGCGGACATAGACTATGGTCTTAATGTTATTATTTTCAAAGTACGGTGGCGCTCTGACCATAGTCAATCCGAGACACCCTGCCAAGCGGTGACAAGAGCATCCCAATCGTTGCCGCATGTGATCCAATACGACTAATTCAAACGTAACACGCCAGTAAGTACCTATAAACTAAAAATAAACCACAAAACCGAGAGGTCAGGAATTTTCCCATGATTAAACCACTGATCGGCATACTGGCAATATTGGCTATCAGCTGCGGCATCGCTCTAGCAGGCAGTCAGGGCAGCATTGAGGCTAATGGCCTGCCGCTGTTTCTAATCTGTGCAAGCGTGGGTTTCATACTACACTGGATCATTTTCGTTCCCTCATTCTTCTTTCAGACGGAACACTATTTCGATCTCACCGGATCAATCTCTTACGCCGTTACCATCATCGTAGCGTATCTTTTTCACCCCAATATGGATGCGCGCAGCCTAGTTGTCTGTGTACTCATTACTATCTGGGCGATACGCTTGGGCAGTTATCTATTCCTGCGCGTCAAGCGAGATGGCAAAGACCGACGCTTCGATGAAATGAAGACTAAATTTTTTAGGTATATGTTTACCTGGACAATGGGCGGAGCTTGGGTGTTCATCACCATGGCTGCCGGCCTTGCCGTCATTACTTCTGCCAATCAAGTTGCCTTAGATGGATTCTTCTATTCAGGAGTCGCTTTGTGGGCCTTGGGTTTTGGTATAGAAATAGTTGCCGATCGCCAGAAAAGCCAATTTCGTAGAAACCCGGAGAACAAAGAAAAATTCATAACAGAGGGATTATGGTCAATTTCTAGACACCCCAACTACTTCGGCGAAATCGTACTGTGGCTTGGAATCGCCGTAATCGCTCTGCCAACTTTACTGGGTTGGCAGTATGTCACGCTGATATCTCCAATTTTCGTCACATTCTTACTGATAAAAGTGAGCGGTGTAAAACTTTTGGAGAAAAGCGGCATGGAGCGTTGGGGCGAAGACCCAGCCTACAGAGACTATGTTGCCAGTACTCCCTCTCTCGTACCATTCTCCAGAAGTAAGAACACACAATAGATTAATATCGAAGGAGAAATGCATGACTACCAGAACAGCCCGGTTTCTGACAAACAGTCTGCTTCTTCTGAGCGCCACCTCCCTATCGCTGCACAGCGGCGCCCAAAGCCTGACACAGGCAATCTTCAACGCCGCTGAGTCCTGCTCCGCGCTTAGCAATCTCAATATCCAAGACACTCGCATAACGCTAACCGAAATAGTCAATCAGGATTCATTCACCACACCCGGAGCGGACAGCGTGATGCAAGCCCCTGCATTCTGCAGGCTTGTCGGTGTGACAACTCCGGCAGTAAATTTCGAAGTCTGGCTGCCACTCTCTGGATGGAACGGCAACTATCAAAGCGTAGGAAATGGAGGAATGGCTGGCACCATTAGCTATGCTTCGATGGCCAATGCACTCAGACGAGGTTATGCAACCGCAAGTACCGATACAGGCCATAAAGCAGGACTAATTTCCTTCGACGCATCCTGGGCATCGGGCAGACCGGATCTGATTGAAGACTTTGGTCACAGAGCGCTGCATCTAACGACAGTGAACGCGAAGCAAGTTACCGAAGCTTTCTATCGAGCGCCGCCCGATTACTCTTACTACGTTGGCTGCTCCAAGGGAGGCCAGCAAGGCCTGATGGAGGCTCAGCGTTACCCGAACGATTTCGATGGCATCATCGCCGGCGACCCAGCAAACAATTGGACGCGATTCTATGCCGGCGCTCACTTGTGGTATTCACAAGCACTGCTCGCAGATGAAGGCAGTTATGTTCCACCAGGCAAATTACCTGCGCTTGGCAATGCAGTGAACGAAGCCTGCGATGCACTTGACGGCGTCAGCGATGGCATCTTGCAGAACCCACTCGCCTGCGAATTTAAACCCGCCAGCTTGGCCTGCCCAATCGGTGTGGACAATGACAGCTGCCTGACTTCTAAACAGGTAACTGCCGTCGAGAAAATCTGGTCAGGTGTAGAGAATTCTTCTGGAGAGCTGATCTATCCGGGCTTGGTTCCCGGCGGAGAAGCGTCACGCGGCTCTTGGTCTACGTGGGTGACGGGACCAGAGCCCTTTCAGTCACTGCACTGGCGAGGTGGCGAGGGATTCTTTCGCTGGTTCGTGTTCGACGATCCTGATTGGGACTTCCGTACTTTCGATTTCGATTCCGATCTAAACTATGCGTTGGTAAAAGTGGGCTCTGCGGTGGACTCGAATGACCCAGACCTGCGGCCATTCCGAGACAATGGCGGCAAGCTTATTGTCTACCATGGCTGGAGCGATCCAGACATCTCTCCCCTAGCTTCAATCGACTATTTCGATCGCGTCGTGGACGTTATTGCCCAGGAGTCAACAACGCAATCCGCCCTCGGTGATACACAGGAGTTCTATCGACTTTTCATGGTGCCCGGCATGGCCCATTGTGCGGGCGGCCCGGGACCAGACCAATTCGATGCGCTTACTGCACTTGAGAATTGGGTAGAGAGAGATATTGCGCCAGAGACTATGCTTGCCTCCAAAATTATCGATGATGAAGTAGTCCGTACACGACCGCTGTGTGTACATCCTGAGATGGCGACTTATAACGGCAGCGGAGATTCAGACGATGCCGCCAGCTTTAGTTGCACGGCGCCCTAGTTGTAACGCAGATAGTAGAGACACAAATCTGCGCTAAAGGAACTACTAGTCTGAATCCTCGCGCTTATTCGCATCCAAAACTTCTTTGCTGCGCAGCAGACGACTTATAGTGTTCTGCACATCAATTTTCTTTTTCGCTTCCTCGGGAGTCGACTCTCCAGTTACATCGTTTTCTTTCTCGTCACTTGGTATTTCGCTTATGGCAGTTACTCCTAGTTTTTGAACATTTTACTACCTAAAGAGTGAACTGCCTTTTTCAATTACTTGTGGTAACTAAATACCTTTTCCAATGGCTCAGCAAAAACAGCGGCGATTCGAAATGCCACTTCCAGTGACGGAGAGTATTTGCCCAGCTCAATCGCATTGACAGTTTGTCTTGTTACTCCTATCTGCTTAGCAAGATCCAGTTGCGTTATGTCAGAGTGCGCAGCACGCAACTGGCGTATGCGGTTACTTATAGGTAGCTCAGGCATTAGTAGCCCCTCCGATACTGCCTGATCAGCAATGACGCGCGAGTAATCTCCGCCACTATTATCGCTGCTAGATACAGCATGCCAAATCCCCAATTACCCGCGTGAATATGGATCATTGGGAAAGTGACAACGACAACTAAAAAAATCAGAGTGAGATAAGCGATCCGAGAAGCTTTATACGCGAAGAACTGATCGCGCTCATCTAATAGAATGCCTGCATCTTCAGGAGAAAGTTTGCGCGCCGCTACTAGCCTGTCTCTTATACACATCTGACGCTGCCGACGAATAGAGAGGTGTAGATC
>CAJXQP010000010.1 GCA_913058275.1 uncultured Gammaproteobacteria bacterium
CGCGATAGCATGCATCGAATAATTGTTTCCTGGCCCGCCAAAAAATGGCAGTCCGCCTGTTAGCGTTAAGCCTCGCGGATCCGAGTAAGACAATCCTAGTGCATCACATGCAACCTCAACAGCCGATGGGAAACAAGAATAGATATCAATTAAGTCTATGTCCTCAATTGTTTTGTTCGCCATCGCAAATGCCTGCTGGCTATTTGCTGCAATTGCAGGCGAGGAGTGAAGATTAACTCTATCGCTTATTAGCAATTTCTCGTTCGCCTCACTGCAGCCATGCAGGAAAACCCATTTACTAGGATCGATACCCAGCTTTTTTGCCTTTCCTACCGAAGTCATGACAACAGCCGCGCCTTGATTTACAGCATCCCGTGAATTCATAAACTTCGGATAGGGAAAACATATAAACCGATTTTCTTTGGTAACACTCGCCAGTTCGGTTGCAGAGCGTCTCGTGCCATAGAAAGAGAAAGGATTATTTGAAGCAACATCTGTAAAGGGCGCGAAGAGCTCTCCCATTGCTAACAGATGCTCATCGACAGACCGCCCTTTATTTTTTCGGATGGCGTTCTCGAAAAGAGGATAGGCTTGAATTGGTGCGATCAATCCATGAGCCCTCTCATGAGCATTAGCCAAGGCCTCGCCAAGACCACGATCTTCTTGCGAGCCCGCATCCTCTTCCTGCCAATTCAACTCAATATTGTTTCTTCGGGCCAGCTGTGCTGTCCGTATAGCCTCGGAACCGGTGAGAAGCACAACAGATACATCGCAGCTACTTATGCGCTCCGCCATTTCGTTAATTAATGTCTGCGGCGTGTTTCCACCAACATGGCCATAGATGGCATTCGTTGGATTAGCACCTATTCTTCGTGCAACCGCACGTGATGGATTCTCGGCTCGGCCGAACGACGTGGTTACACGCGGTTTCCTGTAAGAGTCCTGAAATATTCGAACCACTGCAAGCGTATCTATTTCTGCCGCGAGTTCGTGTCCGATGCCCGTGTCGACCAATGCAGCCTTTGCGGCCTCAGCAGCGATTCCCATCGGCGAGTGAGCCAACTCAGGGTTAGTCTGTCTGTCTGTGAACTGACCGCTTCCAACTAGTATTGGTGTTGAATCTAACAAGTGAGAACCCTCCCTAACAATTAACATAGAAGTCGATTCTGAACTAGAGAACTTCCCGAACCAAGTTCCATTGAGAGTAAAAAACACTACCTTGGGTGGAGATTCTAGCTGAGGAAAGCCTAGCCCATCTCAGCAATAATTAACTTATCTCTCAATGTCGTCTACACCTAGTGTGATCATACTTATACGAGGTTTCATTTGGCTCTCTTCTTATTCCAGATGACGTATTGGAGGCATTAGAGATCTAAATTCTACGCCCCAGCTTCCTTCTCGCCTATTAAGTACCCAGACAGCTGGGCCGGTTAAATAATGCCCCGCGTTAGGATTAAAGCGTTCAAACCTCAATTCTATAATCACCTGATTTTCTGAAACATTCACGACTTCGAAGTCACCTAACTCGCTGCTATGCCAATTTTCTCTCTCGCGCATGCGCTTAAAATTCATCGTCACGATCGGCGATGCAATATCTTGGGCCAAGATGAACTTCCCTGCGCTCAACATGATTTGTGGCACATGGTTCACTTTCAGAAGCGCCGCATTGTCAGCTGCGTTGAATGCTACAAAGAATTCATCAACCAAGGCGATAGCCGCTTGTCGGGCATCAACAAGCACCGCCTCATCAGACTCCGGGCTCAGTTGGCCTGGCGCACGATACTGCATTCCCCAGCGCCCCTCATTGTTTGTTACTACATAGAACATATAACCGCGGTTAATCACCTCGCCTGCCGCATTAAGACGGCTATACTCTACTTCGAAATTTACTTTTTGATCTGAAGATTGCCCAACAGTGATCTTGTCGAATGTGCTACGCGCCCAGCCCTGTTTTTTCAACTCATCGAAATTAGTAGTGAATTGCTCTGGCTCATTCGCGACAACCATTCCGAAGGGCGCGTGGGTAATGAAAGGGTAGTTCACGGTCTTCTGAATGATGTTGTTGTCTGCCGAATTCCAAGCCTCAAGAAAACGCTCCAAAGCGGCCCTCGCTTCCATTTCTGACTCCTGATCTGACTGAGCGTTCGCCGTGGTACTGAGCAATACCAACAAAACAAGCGCGCCAAAAAAATAGTTAACAGTTTTCAATCGAAATTGCCTCTCGTACTCAAACACAGTTTGGTTAAAGTGTTCATTCATCACGCTATGACTACACCCAGCGCCTTACCTTGTTTTTATAGGCGAGATATTCTTCACCAAATTTCTTTGCCAAGTAAGCCTCTTCCTTTGCAATCGCAACGTGATAGAGAAAAAAGGCTGCCGGAATAAAACTAACGAAAACCCAGAGGCTATTGCTGGCAATTCCGATACCGATGTTTATCAGACAGAACCCAGCATAGATGGGGTTACGAGACCAGGCGTAGAAACCCGTTGTTACAATCGAGGTAGTAGGCTTCCACGGTTCGATGGCAGTGCCCGCACGTCTGAACGAAGTAGCCACGAGAATCGCTATAGTGATGCCAAATAACACGAGCAAGTAGCCGAAAATTTCAATGGATTCCGGGATGCCTAGACCCAACGGCCGTAGATATTGCAATCCCGCTCCTAAGAGGATGCAGCTCGCAAATATCGCAGGAGGTGGAAACTTAACTGCAGCACCTTTGTTATCGTTCTTATCTTGAGTTGATCCCTCATCCAATTCATCACTCATAGCTCACCCCACTCGATTCGATTCAGCCTGACTATCAGTATATACCCAACAGGTACTGGCGTATGCCCGTGACCAACTAGTGAAATAGCCCATCCTAGCTGACAGGCCGATTACCAAAATCTGGCATCTGGAAAAGGCAAATGTTGAGCCCCCGTTCGGGGTACTTGTCTTCGAATTCTGGCGCGATAGCCATTTCCCCGAGATAGGCTCCCTCAGGATTGTGCTTCTCGAAGAGTTCCTGCAGATAATCACTACTCAGAAAAGGGCTATTTATGGTGGCGATGACTTTCGCACCGGGCACACAAAGACTGTGAAGCTTCTTCATTACCGCGCCGTAGTTTTTTGCTGAGTCAAAACTTCCACGCTGGCGCATCGGCGGATCGATAACCACTATATCGTAACGCCCAAACTGTTTCATTTTTCCCCAGGACTTAAACAGATTGTGCGGGACCGAGTGTACATTGCTAAGATCTTGCTGGTTTAGAGTATGATTCTCTTCACCCCACTTGATACTAGTCTTACTCATATCCACGTTGGTCACTAATTTCGCACCGCCAGCAATAGCCGCCACAGAAAGCGAGCAGGTATAGGCGAATAGGTTAAGAACATTGGCCTCACGAGAATTTTCTAGCAACCAGTCGCGCAGGCAGCGCATATCGAGAAACAAACCACAATTCTGCTGCGTGCCGGGATGCACGTCGAATGATAGATTCCCCTCCTTTGCGACTATCGGCACTGCCGCTTCGCCGTAAATGGCCTGCGCCGGAGCTCCGCGCTCGTAGCGGTTCTGCAATACGATCGTCCGAATTTGCTTGAGTTTATCAGCCCGCAGCAAGACTTCCGTCAATCCCTCAATATCGTCTATCGCAGCATGGGCAGTTATCAGAATCAGCGGTCGGAACCAGTCGATACAGACATGTTCGAGGCCGGGAAAGTGATGGCCTCGACCATGAAATACTCTGCGCGCATCGGACTGATCACTTGCGAAAAAGGCTGCTGCTGATTTTTCTATCGACTCTAGATTCAAAATTTTATTTCTCGGAAGTTAATCCGCCGGAGTAGAGGCCGCACGGGAGAGTTGAATTAAGGGGTTTTTACACTGATGGCAGTAAATACCTGCGAATTCTAACTTATTTTCCTATTACGAATCTCGACTGATGCATAGTCCGCCATAGGCATCTGTGGCCCTAGCCGCTTCAAAAATGTATCAACATCGTCAAAGGGCAAGCCCTTAAGAGCGGCATAGTCAATATTCCACCACTCGCTCTTCATGAGACTCACAATCTGCTCCATAGTAAAACGCGTGCGCACAACCTTACCCGGATTGCCGACCACGATCTGATAGGGCTCAACATCCTTGGTGACTACTGCATTACGTCCGATAACGGCGCCGTCACCAATCTTTACTCCCGCCATCACAACTACATTATGGGCGATCCAAACATCATGTCCTATGCTGGAGTAGACACAGCCCGCCTCATAAGCTCCGCTTACAGACATGCTGCTGGAAACCCAATCGATCGGATGATTATCTGTAGGCTGACCAAGAACCACATTGCGGCCAATAGAACAGAATCTGCCTATCGATTCGAGATGCAATATCTCGCCACCTTCGCGGATGTAACTGTAAGCGCCTATGTGAAGCGGCCGATCTGCTTTAGGTAATCGAACTTGTACATCGCCCAGTCGCGAATGCTCCTCCATAACTAAGCGAGATTGCTCACTGATATTACTGAAGTCTTGAATACGGATACCGCGCCGCTTCGCCTTCAGCTTCTCGAGTCTATTTAAAATACTTGGCACTTATTCAGTGACTCCCTTGCTTTGTTTTCGTTCATAGCGATAACCGAGGGTGATGCTCATGCTGCCAACAAGATTGAGCATCTAATTTTCGCGAAATTTAACAGTGTCGGGAAAAATTGCCTACTATCATCAATAGTAGCAATAGAATCTGACAACTATACGGTATACTGCCCCGCAATGAGTAGTGCACACGACATTTTACATTCCGTTTTTGGTTTTTCGTCTTTCCGCCCTCCCCAAGATCAAATAATCGACGCCCTTATCCTCGGCGACGATGCATTGGTTTTGATGCCTACTGGCGGCGGAAAGTCGCTGTGCTATCAAATTCCAGCAATGGTGCGCGAGGGTTGCGGCGTCGTTATTTCTCCGCTGATCGCATTGATGCAGGACCAGGTGAGTGCAATGCGCTTACTGGGAGTACGCGCCTCCTTTCTCAACTCTACTTTGAGCGCCGCTGAAGCTAGAGAGATCGAGCGAGCACTGCTTGCTGGTGAATTGGACCTACTCTATATAGCTCCGGAGCGGTTCACTCAGGCAAATACACTAAGACTGCTTCGAGAAGCCCCGATCTCACTTTTCGCCATCGACGAGGCCCACTGTGTATCGCAGTGGGGTCATGATTTTCGAGCCGACTACCTAAAGCTAAGTCTCCTACACGAACTGTTTCCCGAAATACCGCGCATCGCACTTACAGCAACCGCAGACGCAAGAACCCGCACTGAAATTATCAGTCGATTACAGTTAGAAGAAGCGGGACAGTTCATCGCCGGCTTCGACCGCCCCAATATCTGCTATCGCATCGCGCTAAAACACAATGCGAAACAGCAGTTCTTGAAGTTTTTGAAAGACGAGCACGCGAACGATGCGGGCATCGTGTATTGCCTCTCGAGAAAGAAGACAGAGGACATCGCCTATTGGCTGCAAGCGCAAGGATTTAACGCGCTTCCTTACCACGCTGGACTGCCTGCCGAAACCAGAGCGGATCATCAAAGTAAATTCCTGCGCGATGAGGGGGTAATCATCGTCGCCACCATCGCCTTCGGTATGGGAATCGATAAACCCGATGTACGTTTCGTCGCTCACCTGGATCTGCCGAAGACGATTGAGTCTTACTATCAGGAAACGGGTCGTGCCGGCCGTGATGGCGAGCCTGCCGATGCGTGGATGATCTATGGTCTGCAAGATGTCATTAAACTAAGACAGATGATGGAAGGCTCGGATGGCAGCGAAGAGCATAAGCGTGCCGAACAACACCGCCTGAATGCGATGCTGGGTCTTTGTGAGATTACCAGTTGTCGTCGCCAGGCCCTGCTCGGCTATTTCGATGATCATATGGACCAGCCGTGTGGGAATTGCGATTGCTGTCTCGAGCCGCCACAAACTTGGGATGGTACCGAGGCAGCAAGAAAGGCATTAAGCGTCACCTACCGTACTAATCAACGCTTCGGGGTGATTCACCTCATCGACGTGCTTCGCGGCGCCGAAAACGACAAAATATTTCAATTCGATCACCATCGGCTGGCCTCCCACGGCATTGGCCAGGAACTAGACAATAACCAGTGGCGTTCGGTATTCAGACAGTTGGTCGCCAGAGGCTATTTAAGCGTCGATCTGGAACGCTTCGGCGCGCTTCGGCTAGAGGAAAGTTGCCGGCCCTTGCTACGCGGCGAAGAGACAATTCAACTTCGAGTTGACGTTAAGCAGAAAGCAGCGAAGCGACAAACTAAGATACCACTTGCCGCCGATGTCGATGTCGCCCTATGGGAAGCACTGCGCGAATGCAGACGGCAATTTGCCGAAGATAAAGGCGTGCCACCTTACGTGATTTTCCACGACAGCGCTCTGCAGGAGATGTGTGTGAACCTACCTCAGGATATGACTGCTTTCGGCTTGGTGAGTGGCGTAGGTGAAAGGAAATTGGAAAAGTACGGGCCTGCATTTCTGAGGGTTATTACGGATCATTTGGCTTAGGGGATTGCTGGGGGTTTCATCCAGCTGGGTTGGGTGCTTGCTGAGGGATCCATCCAGTAGGTTCTGTGCTTTGAATTAGCTAGGTTCTGGTTTTCTCCGATGTAGCAGAGTTCTCAATAAAATAGAGATTGCAATAGCGCAGCGTAGTTGGCACCCTTAGGCAACGCTTAGAATTATAAATTAAGGATTCAAGATGTCTATTCGAAATCAATCCAAGTCAGTAATAGCAGTGCTCCTCAGCCTATTCGCAATCCCATTCGCCGCAAATGTACACGCCGCCGAATTGGACCGTATTGGCACCTTCGATTTTCCAACTTCGGGCTCGCCTGCCGCTCAGGCACATTTTATCCGCGGCGTGGGCTTTCTGCACAGCTTCGGCTTTACCCAAGCTCAGGCTGAATTTAGAAGCGCTCAAGAGATTCAGCCTGACTTCGCCATGGCCTACTGGGGCGAAGCATTCACCTATCAGCACCCGTTCTTTGGACAGAAAGATGCCGGACCAGGCGAAGCCTTAATGCGCCTAGGTGCGACTAGTGAAGAACGACTCGCTAAGGCACCTACCCAACGAGAGAAAGGATTTTTAAGAGCAGCTGAGGCCTACGCGCTGACCGTTGGAACCATGCCACAGAGACGCATTGCTTGGATGAATGCAATGGCTGACCTCTATGCACAATTTCCCGATGACAACGAAGTCAAAGCCTTCTACACCGCATCCATGCTAGCCGGCGCAACTGCCTCAGGCTCAGATCGAGAGCGCATCAATATGCGTGCTGGTGCTTTAGCCCTGCAACTGTTCAAGGAAAACGGCAATCACCCCGGTGGAGCCCACTATGTAATCCACGCCTTCGATGATCCAATCCATGCGCCAATTGCGCTGGAAGCTGCAACGGCCTATGCCGATATTGCGCCTGCGGTATCCCATGCTCGTCATATGCCCACACATATTTTTATTCAGCATGGCATGTGGGATGAAGTCTCTGCCTGGAACGACTCAGCCTTCAACGCCGGATTAGAGCTTTGGAAAGATGGTGATTCGACAGGTGACATGAATCACTCCTCAGACTGGGGTCAGTATGGTGATCTACAACTAGGTGATCTTGAGAAATCTGAGAGATGGATCAAACGCGGCCAATCGGTCCTAGACAACGCTCCAAGCAGCGCTCGCGCTGCGGGTACTGTTAAAACTATGAGAGCCAGGCACATTATTGAGAGCAGGCAGTGGCAACTACAACCCCTGACTGATGATCTAAACGCTTCCGAACTGCTCGCGCTGGGTCTGAGTGCCGCTCATCTTGGCGATCTAGCAGTCGCCAATCAGGTAGTTGCGAGACTAGATACACTGCTAGCGGCTAGCCCAGATAGTGGACAGATAAAATTAGTACATCACGAAGTGGCCGCACTAACCCTGCACAAAGAATCTATGCAGCAGGCTATGGTTGATGATGCTAAACGACAGCAAGCTATCGAACTTATGCAGGAAGCGATGACCCTTAGAGAGAGTCAACGTGCACCAAACGGCGCCGCTACTCCGCTAAAACCTGTCCATGAATTAGCTGCAGAAATGCTGTTAGAAATGGGCATGCATGACGAGGCAGCCGAGTTGTTCGGAACTTCATTGCAACGTCTTAAAAACCGACCTTGGTCGCTTCTTGGCGCTGCACGCAGCCACAAGAACTTGGGCGAGCAGGCCAATGCCTCCATGATGTACGAATCATTGTTAGCAGTGTGGAGTGATGACAGTCATCCAGCTGTTCAAGAGGCAAAGCAATACCTAGGCCACTAGATTACTAGTCGCTATATTGTAAAAAATAAAATGCTGTCAAGAATAAGAGAATGTCTATGAGTAAGCTGGAATTAGAAAAAGTAGCAGCCAATGGATTGATCAACCGGCGCCATTTATTGGGCCTTGGTTTGGCTGGCATGGGCAGTGTCGCATCCACATCCTTACTGGGCGCCGACGCTGGGCTCAATCTGGAAATTCCAGGTTGGTCTAAAGCGCCTGGCACCAACGCCAGCGGCTATGGCTCGCGTTCTCGATTTACTGACGACATGCAGAGAATGGCGGGCAACCCTAACCCGCTCTATCCCGGCGGTGGGGCATCGCGCTCACCATTGCATCAATTGCAGGGCAGCATCACTCCGAATAGCCTTCATTTTGAGCGGCATCATGCCGGCATTCCAGATATTGATCCGGCGCAGCACAAACTGGTCATTCATGGCTTGGTGCGTCAGCCTTTAGTGTTCAGCTATGAAGACTTACTGCGCTACCCAATGGTCAGTAAAATTTATTTTCTAGAGTGCTCCGGTAACAGCGGCTCACTGTTCGGACCTAATCCTGCCGACGGCAGCGCACAGAGTCTGCATGGTTTGGTTTCCGGTGCCGAATGGACTGGTATCCCGCTATCGACTCTCTTAGATGAGGCCGGTGTAGATCCCGATGCTCGGTGGATCAATGCTGTAGGCGCAGATGCTGCCAGCATGGGTCGCTCTATTCCTCTCAATCGTGCTATGGATGATGTAATGCTCGCATTATTTCAAAATGGCGAGCCGGTGCGGCCTGGTCAAGGCTATCCGATGCGTCTTTTCGTGCCGGGTTGTGAAGGCAACATCAGCGTGAAATGGTTGACGCAAATAAAACTTACGCGCGAACCGACTCACTTTCGCGATGAAACAAGCAAATACACAGACACCCGTCTCGACCGCAAGAGTCAGCAATTTACCTTTCCTATGGGCACTAAGTCGGTCATCACCGCACCCTCAGGACAGATGAAGCTGGATCGACAAGGTATCTATCAAGTAACAGGTATCGCGTGGTCTGGTCGAGGCAGCATTCGCCGAGTCGAAGTAAGCGCAGATGGCGGGCGCACTTGGGCCGATGCGATGATTGATTCTCATCAGAGTGAGAAGGCTTTGGCGAGATTCAGAATTCCTTGGCAATGGTCTGGAGGTGATGCTGTCCTGCAAAGTCGAGCAACAGACAGCCAAGGCAATGTGCAGCCAACACGCACCAGCCTCGTAGCAGAGAAAGGCAATATCAGCACCTATCATTTTCACGGCATTCAGAGTTGGGCCGTAAATACTGCAGGAGATATTGCCAATGTTTACGCTTAAAAAGCTTCTAACGGCTTCAGCGGTTTCAGTGAGCCTAGCAATAGGCCTATCGGCTGTAGTCCAGGCTCAATCGCTTGGTACTCCAATCAATGAGAGCCAATTACAGGGCTTCGACTTGATCGCGCAACCCGACGGTAGCGGCTATCCGGCGGGCGGCGGCACGGCAATGCAGGGAAAAGCCATCTTCGAGAGACGATGCGTGGCCTGCCATGGTATGAATGGTGAGGGAACAAACGCGAATACGCGCCTAGTAGGAGGCGACATGCAGTCCGAAGAACGCCCGATCCGCACAGTAGGCAGCTATTGGCCCCATGCCAGCACACTTTTTGACTACGTACAGCGGGCGATGCCTGCAGATGCACCTAAATCACTGACCAGCTCAGAGGTTTATCAGGTAATCGCCTACATATTGAACATGAATGGCATTATCGAGGATTCTCTGGTCCTCGATATGGAGAGTCTTATACAAGTCGAAATGCCAAACAAGGACGGATTCATCGATAGCAGCCAAGCCCTCTAAAACACCCTCTGGGAACCTCCCCAGCAGGGTGTGACCAACTGTCACAGGAGGTTCCCTAGCCCCGCAAATCCAAGTATGATCCTCTCGTTCGAAATATCACTCAAGAGAGGATCCAATGAGAAAGTCCTGGTTAAATTTGTGCCTATTATGCACAGCTGTAGCTTTGTTGTTTTCAAAATCAGTAAGCGCAGCAGAGTCTGGGTTAGTTATGCCCCTTATCGACGGTGAGCCGAGCTTCGCCGACTTCCAAAATATGGCCCCCTCTTCAGTATTGGCTCGCTCTATGGCAAAGATAGACAGCTTCGTCCAGCGCGAACCTGAGCCCGGTGAGCCTTCAGCACAACGCACCGAGGTGTACATCGGCTACGATCGGGACGAATTGCACGTAATATTCCTAGCCTTCGATACAGATCCAGATCAAATTAGAGCAAACCTCTCGTCACGAGAAAATATCGATGGCGATGATCATGTCGAGATATCCTTCGACACATTCAACGATCAACGTGCTGCTTTCTCATTCAGAACCACTCCACTAGGCATTCAATGGGATGCACGCTGGACCGAAGGCGCTTCGCGCCGTGCGGGCTTCGACACCACATTAGAAATGGTATGGGAAAGCGACGGTCAGCTTACCGATCAGGGCTATATGGCAAAAATGGCTATTCCGCTGCGCAGCCTGCGATTCCCAGATAATTCAGAACAGAATTGGCGCATTCAGTTCGGTCGCAACATCCCTCGCTATGGCGAAGAATCGTATTGGCCCCCTTACTCTGTAAACGTTGAAGGTCGCCTGAACCAAACTGCCACGCTTACCGGGATTCGCGATGTGTCTCCGGGAAATAACTCGCAGATCATCCCCTTCATCTTCGCGAGAGAAGTTGATTCCCTAGACCTAGGCGCAACAGGCGGACCCAAATTCGATCAGAGTTCTGAACAAGATGTAGGCTTGGACGCAAAGTTTATTTTCAACGATTCGATGGTACTCGATATCACGCTCAATCCAGATTTCTCGCAGGTAGAATCGGATCAGCCACAAGTAACATTGAACGAGCGATTCGAAGTTCAGTTTCCTGAACGTCGTCCTTTCTTCGTCGAAAACGCTGATTTCTTCGCGACAGATTCAACCTTAGTCTTCACCAGAAGAATTATCGACCCCGAGGGCGGCGCACGTTTTACCGGTCGTGCAGGAAAATTTGGCTTCGGTAGCATCCTCATCAACGATGAGGCCCCCGGCCTTAATCGAGCTGATGGCGACCCACTAAGAGGCGAGAAAGCTAACGTGGCGATCTTGCGTGGCTTCATGGATATTTCAGATCAGGACCGCGTCGGTGTGCTACTGACCAACCGCGACCTCGCCGACGGTCACAACACAGTAGCTAGCATCGATGGCCGCTTTAAGCTCAACAATAACTGGACTACTCAGCTGCAGTTCGTGGGCACCGATAGTGAGGCGTTCGATGGCAGCTCGGAAACAACTGGCTACCAGCGCAATATTCAAGTGAATCGCGCGGGCCGCTCGTTCAGCAACCACACACATTTTATTGAGACTACTAGCGACTTCCGCACCGAGCTAGGCTTCCAATCTCGTTTCTTTCGCTCTGACTCTTCGGGTTTGCATCAGCGTGTGAACTTTAATTTCTATCCAGAAGACTCCAGTCTCAATAGATGGAATGCCAATCTCTTTGGTGTCTACATCAATGATATCGGTGGCGATAAAATCTACTCTCAGCTTGGCCCAGGATTCGGTGCGAATTTCGATACGAATGCCTTTAGCGCAAGCTACACGGAGTATTCAGAAACTCTGCGGCCGAAAGATTTCGCCGGTATCGTGACGAATCGAACCTATAAGTACGAAGATTTCAATCTCGGCTTTACCAATACAACACTAAACACCTTGTCGTTCAGTGCGAACTTCAGGACTGGAACAACTCTGAACTTGGTACCGCCCAGAGGAACATTGCCTGGAATCGCAGACACCACTAGATTCAGTGTCGATATGCTTTGGCGCCCAATCGATAGGCTGCGCATCTCGAATACTTTCTTCCATACAGAACTGAAAACTGAATCTGGCGGTACAGACATTTTCACTAACGACATTATCCGCAGTAACTGGAGCTATCAGTTCACTAAAGAATGGTCGCTGCGCTTCATCGCTCAATACGATGAAACAGATGCCGGACCAGCGTCAAGGTTAGTGGACGACGAGAACCTAAATTTCGACATTCTTCTTCGCTACGTGATCAATCCATGGTCTGCGTTCTACGTTGGTTACAACACGAACCAGAGTAATTTCGACATCGTCGAGATGGAAGGCGAGAGAGAATTGGTGATTGCCAACGATCTAAAGAATGATGGAGACCAAGTCTTCATGAAATTCTCTTACTTGTTTCAGCGCTAAGTTCTCTACCTTCGTTTGAGATTTTGCAGTGGGCTAACTTGAAATTCGCCCACTGCAACTCAGAATAGCCCGCTCGCCTTACTGTCACAAAATATTACATAATCCCCAGAACAACACCTCGTTCCCGGCAGATCGCGGACTATGCCTCAACTCTGCTAAAACCGTTCTGTCCAGCGTTATCTCGATGTTTATATTCGCGCTTCAAAACTGAGTAACGCAATCTCCCGCAGGACAAAACGCTCTCTGACTATTGGCCCGCGTTGGCACAGGTTGAGCGAAGCGTTTATACTGGGTTTGCTTCGTTAACTTCGGGGCTCGGCCAGTAGCTAGGCATTTCACTTACCTATGCAATAAGCCCATAAAGAGGGCTAGCTGGTGAACGTAAACCCAGTCGGGAAATGGAAAATGATAGAAAGAATAATTCGCTGGCAGCAGCCAGTCATAAAACAGACATTGATCATTTCTTCTATAGTGATGGGCAGCCTCCTTAGCTCGGGTCTATCTGCGCAAAACTCTTCGGAGATAAGCGAGCAGTATCCAGAAGTCGCTGATCTGTTTAATGCCTTCGATGTCACTCAGGCGAAAGCTTTTGAAGAAATTGCTGCGATCAACTCCGACCCTGCCACACAGCAAATGCGTAACGAATTACAGATGAATATGAAACTGCGCGCCAGTATGTCCATGCGCGAGATGATGGCATCTGGCATGATGACCCACGAAGTAGCTATGGAAACGGGCATGGGTAATGGCCCTCATCACGACCTAGAAGTTGCAGCACGAATGCGACTCTTGGAAGTAATGCGCAGCAAGCATAGTAACGAGTCAGCCGAGACTGCCTTTGAAAATAGTTCGGCCATCAGTCGTCACACAGCCGAGGTTTTTAAGCACGGACGAAATTTCGAAGAAGCATTATTTGCCATCTATATCGATGACGAAGTAGACGACAAACTCGCGGCGGTTGCCGATGCAATAGAAAGCTATCTTAGCGACGATCAGCACTCTGTAGCCATCGTACCGAAAGAGAGCGACTACCTACTAAGCCACGATCAAGCCAATGGACTTAAGACCGCATTCCCACTTCTGAGAGGCTTCATGTGGACACACCAATGGCTACAACTTGCAGCACTTGAAGCGGTGATACTGCAAGGACTGGACAGTCAGTTCAATGGCGGTGTCGATGTGGCTCTTGAACGCTTCTGGAACAAGATTGGCTCATCTGGTGGCATGACTATGTTCCCAGCACCTGGCGAGCTGCCTATGGCACCAGCCATTGCGCCCGATCTGTATAGTCAATCTCCGGAGGCGGCGATTATCCTAGACAACTTAAACCTTCTAGAGACTGTCATCGCCGATATCCTTGCCTTCCCGAACGCTGAGAATCGTGATGAGTTAATGGACCAAGCCATCGCTTACTTTACCGGTAAAGACACCAACAACGCCCAATCTATGGATTATCTACTATTCGCACTTCGAGGCGGAATCTACAACCAGGGTGGCCCTGCAGTTGGCGACCTCATGCAGTCGGAGAGAAACCGCGCGCGCGAAGCTATGAACATGCAGCACAACATGATCATGTCTTCTCCCCAATAAAAAGCTGGATTACAATAAGGGGACTGGGCTGAAAGGCCTAACCCCTTTTTTGACTGCAGCAAAAGCTGAGGCCAACTAGTCGCTTGCACTGGACAGAGCGAAGCGAGAAACTAGGCCTTCATGCAGTAGGACGACTCTCCACATGTCGCGTACAAAAAAAACAGCGATTGTGCTACTAATCCTAATTAGCACTCCCCTCATAATTGTACTTCTACGACCCGAATTAGTTCTTAGCACTCTTGCTAAATCTGCTCTCACCGAGCTCGGCTACGAAATTTCATCGCTGGAAGTGAATCATCTAGGCATTAATTCAATAGCTCTAGAGCAATTAGTTCTAATCAGCGAAGACCAGCGCGTTGTCCTAAGCCGATTACATGCACAATACTCCCTGTCTCAGTTGCTCGCAGGTACGGCGCAATCCATTTCCATAGGCAAGATCGAACTGCGATCACTTTCGAGCTCAGATTCATCGATCGACGAGACCGACACAACCCTAGCTTCGATGTTAGGTGCATTCGATGCACTGCCGGTAAGCGAGATAACTCTTCCTAATGTCGAACTACTTACTAGCGATCAACGCTACATTATAGGCTTGGGACTACAGAGTCCGCCCCTGCGTATTGCAGGTGATGCACAGTTCGATGCGCTGCTAGACACAGTCATCGAATTCGATATCCAACGTACCGACTCAAAAAAGCTGACTGGCGAAACTAAAACATTGATAGCTGGAGTTCTTGTCTCGGAATCCGAAATTAATTTAGATATCGCTGAAAATGCTATCGTAGTGACTGCTGCCAGCTCGTTGTTTATTGAGCCCCTGCAGGCGCAGCTCGAGGAGTTTATTCCTGCAGCAACGGCTGTTTTAAACGAACGTCTCTCGCTCCAGAGCAATTTCGAAGTACAGGAATTATTCGGTAACACCGCTATCGCACAACTAAGCCTCGTTCTCGACAGCCCGAGTTCACAGCTACAGATAAGCCAGACATCAGACCTAGGCAACAATGCTATGCAGCTGCGTCTACCTTTGAGCGTACAGGGCGACATTGCAACATCGACAGGTGAGATGCGCCTAGCGCTCAGCGAAATTTATGGTAACGGGAGCTGGGCCCTCGAAGATGCAACGACGCAGAGTGAACATAGTTTCGAGAATACGCAACTTCACTGCACATCCTTCACGAATTGTGACATACAAAGCGATTGGCAGAGTAACCTCATCAGCTGGCGCTATGCAGAATATTTTGGGGAAAACACTAGCGTGACTGCCCCACTAAGGTTCAACTATTCTAATGACGAGATGCGCTTGGCAGCGGACCTAGTAAAAATTCTCGTGCCTTCAGTTAGAACCTCCGCCGAATCTGCGATTTCAGAACTAGCAACGAACTTGCAGCTGGAAGAGATGGAATTTCGTGTGGGTGATTTGCTCAGCGGCGGATTCAACTTCAGCAGTAGCGCGTTTCGTCTAGACAACAGCATCGCTGACATTAGTAACCCAGCCTATTCCGGCAAGCTACTGCTTGAGAAAGATACCTTAACGGGAGTATTAGAGGTCGACCTAGATCAGCGTCTGCGCCTTGGCATCGGCCTACAACACTTTTTTCTCCGTGACACTGGCGATGTTGTACTGAAGTTGGCTCCCTATGAATTCACAGAGGCACAGCCCCTCTCTGCATTGATAACCCCAAAGGAGTTAGAGGCTGATGTCCTTTCCGGTCAGATCGAAGCATTAGCTAATATCTCGTGGAGCAAACAGCTAGATGACTCTTGGCGTTTCGGTGGACCGATAGCCCTCAAGATCGACCGGCTAAGCGGTTACTACACAGACTATTTCTTCGTCGACCTGAATACTGACTTATTCGCTGAGGCAACCACGCCACTTGGAATACAGGTTTCGAATCCGGCTAGCGCCTCTCTAAGCCGCATCGATGTAGGCCTGCCTCTGGAAGATCTTTCTTGGCAATACCGTTTCGATACGCTAACTGGCGAGGCAGAACTCATCGACTTCGATACTTCTCTGCTGGACGGAAAACTGAGTATTCCTGATGCCAATTACAACTCTGCCGGTGATCGTCAGCAAGTAGACGTCGTGCTCGCCGACCTGAGGCTGGCTTCCCTGGTAGCGCTAGCGGACTATCCCGGGCTAGAGGCAGATGGCCTAATTAGCGGCTACCTTCCCTTCATTATCGAAGGCGATACCATCAGCATTGAGAGGGGCTTAGTTGGAGCGCTTAAGCCAGGAGGCAGTATTCGGTACACGCCAGCCGGCTCAACACCAAGCAACAATCAGAGCCTGCTATTGCTCAACGATGCACTTTCCAATTATCAGTATCAAACCATGAACACAGAAGTTTTCTACGACGAGGGTGGCGAGCTGTTGCTGAGCGTGCAACTGCAAGGCCGAAACCCGGATATGAACAACGGACAGGAAATAAATCTTAACGTGAATATCACGGACAATATTCCCTCACTACTCAAAAGCCTGCAGGCGAGCCGTGTCATAACAGACGAATTGGAGCGCTTTATCAGTCAGCCATAACTAAATCTTAATTTCACGGTCTAATAGGCACAAGCGCCAAATCTTAAGCAAAGATTCAGGTTTGGCCGATACAATAGAATCAACATTGAAAATAGTTAAATTGGACAGAAATAATGCAGAGCAAAATGTCTCTTAAATCTCTACCCACAAGAAGTGGTTTCGCGCTATTGGCACTAGCACTCGTAGCGTGTACGCCAACTATACAAGTAGCCGTGCCGAATGAGCCGATCACTATCAACCTCAATGTCAGGATCGAACACGAAATTCGAGTTCAAGTGGAAGAAGAATTGGACGGAATTTTTACTCTAGACAGCGGATTGTTCTAATGAGAATACACACTATGAAGAAAGCCATTTCTAAAACATTACTATTAGCCTGCATGTTGCTTTTAGTTCCTATGAGTTTCGCCTTAACCCTGCAAGACGCGAAGAACGACGGTCTAGTGGGAGAGCAACGCAGTGGCTACATTGGCCTAGTGGTGGAGTCAGCCCCGGCTGAGATAGTCGCTTTGGCACGCGATGTAAACAATCAGCGCCGCGAGCTGTATCAAAAAATCGCGACGCAGAACAATCTCACCGTAGAACAGGTTGCAGCCCTAGCTTTTGAAAAGGCGGTCGAAGCAACTCTTGCCGGCCAGTATTTACAAAATGCAGCCGGCAGTTGGGTGAAGAAATAACAATTATATCAATGATTTAAAGAATATTTCCTTACCTGCCTCTAGACTTCCTTCGCTGTATCTAGTCTAGACTCCCTAGCTGCTGAATGTTGTTAGCAATCGATGACCGAACATCAGGAGCCAGTTTTCTGTATCTGAGCTTGTTCCGCTCTTGCTAGTATGAAAATAGATCACCGCGATGAATGTCCTTGGTGCAATACGCTACAGGTTTGTGAAAAACCATCTGCTATTGTAGGCTACTTGATGACCCCACAAAAAATACGTCCATGTAGCGAGCCCAGCCATGAAAATAAAGAACTCAAGAAGACAGTTTCTACAATCATCCGGCGCCTTATTATTGAGTGCCGCCGCTAGCTCCCCAAAAATGGCATTTTCTGCTGCGAACTCATCTTCAGAAGATTACTGGGAGATGGTTCGGTCGCAATTTTCATTTACAGAAAGTGCAGTGCCTATGAATGCTGCTAACCTATGTCCTTCATTCCGTGCGGTCTCTGAAAAAGTAGCATTGTTAACAGCGGACATCGACCAAGATTGTTCTTTTAACAATCGAGCTAAGTTCGATGATTTGCGGGAAAATACGCGCACGCTAGTGGCGGACCAACTCCATGTTAGCCGCAATGAAATTGCACTAGTAAGAAATACCAGCGAAGCCAACAACATTGTTAATAATGGCTTGCAACTACAAAGCGGTGACGAAGTGCTAATTTGGGATCAAAATCATCCTACCAACAATGTCGCCTGGGAAGTACGTGCTGCTCGCTTCGGTTTGTCATTAAAGAAAGTGGCAACACCAAGTAATCCTGTAAGCACCGATGAACTGGTAACTGCCTTCACCTCACAAATGAATTCACGTACCAAAGTACTTTCGCTAACCCATGTGTCAAACGTTAGCGGCATCAAATTGCCGGTAAAAGAAATTGTGAATATGGCAAAAGCACGAGGTATCTATGTGCACTTAGACGGCGCTCAGGTATGGGGGGCTATGTCGCTAGACCTCAAAGAACTTGGGGTAGATTCTTTCTCGGCCAGTGCCCATAAATGGTACATGGGTCCTAAGGAGGTCGGTATACTTTATGTGCGAGAGGAAAATATAGAGCGTATTTGGCCCTCTGTCGTTGCACCCGGCTGGGGTGACGGTCCACAGACCAGTCTTGAAGGAGCCCGCAAATTTGAGTCATTGGGACAACGCGACGATGCTGCCCTGGCTGCTCTTGGTGTCGCTGCCGAGATTCACAATACTATCGGTGTAGAGAAAATCGAGCGACGGATTGTGAAACTCGCCCAACAACTGAAGACCGGCATCACCGATGCCGGGTTTGAACTGGTCACCCCTATGGACCCTACCCTAAGCTTTGGAGTCTGTATTACCCGAGTTCCCGCTGGCAACAATGGGTCTATTTTGAATCGTCTGTACACGGAGCATGGTATTGCCGGTGCCGGCACTGGCGGTGTTCGCTTATGCCCGACTATTTATAACACGAATGAGCATATCGAAAGGGCCGTCAGTGGTGTCAGAGCGCTGATGACTTAATTAACCGTTTCCCGAAATTAAATAGCCTTCTGATTTTAGCAAATGAACTCGATGTGGCGTGAATGGCGCAGTCCGTGTTTGTTTGTATAGGCGCGCCTAGAGCATCGCTAAAAAGCTAGCGGTTTTCAGGATGTAAGAAGCGCCGAAAACCGAATTCAATGTTATCGATTATAGGGAAAATTAAAACCCTCTCAAATGGCCAAAAAATGAAAGAAGATAGTAGACCCAATGCTCTCGGCACCGCAATAAGCGACTTCATGAAATTAGAATCCGCCAGTGGCATTCTCTTGCTGGTGACGTCTGTATTGGCCATGATAATCGCGAATTCCCCTTTCACAGGTTTCTATGATCAGCTTCTGAGTACGACAGTGGCCGTTCAAATTGGGGCGTTGGAAATCAACAAGCCGCTATTGCTTTGGATCAACGACGGTTTAATGGCTATATTCTTTTTCCTTATTGGGCTGGAAATAAAGCGCGAGATAATGGAGGGAGAACTCTCATCATTTTCACAGGTGGTGCTACCTGGGATGGGCGCTCTTGGAGGCATGTTCGTGCCAGCCGCTATCTATGCCTGGCTAAACTGGAATGATAGCGTCGCGCTTGATGGCTGGGCAATTCCTGTTGCGACTGATATCGCTTTTGCGCTGGCGCTACTCGGAGTTTTCGGTTCGCGAGTACCGGTTGCGCTCAAAGTATTCTTGTTGACCCTAGCCATATTTGACGATTTAGCCGCCATTGTCATTATCGCGATTTTCTATTCAGGTGATTTGTCCCTGCCGTCGCTATTAGTAGCCGCAATGGCGCTGATCATCGGTATTGCGATGAACCGAATGGGAGTGACTCGCGTTTCCAGTTACATTTTGCTGGGCATAGTACTCTGGATCGCAGTGCTGAAATCGGGAGTCCATGCAACACTGGCTGGCGTATTGATAGCGTTGTGCGTGCCGATGCGCGACATGAAAGGTGAGTCGCCTCTGAGAAAATTAGAGCATGACTTGCACGGCCCGGTGGCCTTTGCCATATTACCAATTTTCGCCTTCGCCAATGCTGGGCTGAATCTAGGTGGAATGTCTTTTTCCGATGTGACTAACCCTGTAACTATGGGTGTTACGTTAGGTTTGTTCATTGGCAAGCCATTGGGGATACTGCTTTTCGTCGGTCTAGCTGTCGCCCTTCGATTTGTAAAACTACCTAATGATGTGAACTGGATGCAGCTTCTCGGGGTGGCCTTTGCGTGCGGCATTGGGTTTACCATGAGCCTTTTTATCGCTGGTCTTGCCTTCGAACATGGAGGTGGTGACTATTTAAGCGGAGACCGGCTGGGGATTCTCTTAGGCTCAATTTTGTCAGCACTGGTAGCTTACGTTCTGTTGCACATTAGCCTGCCTAAAACAGGGGTCAAATAGAAATTATTAAAGACAAATTATAGCCCCCTGTTTTAAGCTCCCTGCTATGTAGAGACCCTAACGCCCCTATTGCTGACGGATAATTTTATAGATCCCAGGGGTGTATTGGTAACTGCAGGTAGAGCGTTAAAGTCGAACTCTTACCGATGCCAATACTTGCTATTCCCCGTCAATTCGATAAGATTTTACTTGCCACATTCTTGCGATTGGAGACTGAGATGGATTGCCCAAAATGTGCCCCAGAGCTGGAAACAAAGACACTTGGCGACGATATTAAGTTAGAGCGTTGCCGCACTTGCTTTGGCCTACTCGCTAAGGGCTTTATGTTAGAGAAGATGGGCACAGAGTTTATGGCCGAGACCTTTCTCGACATTGGCTCAGCCTCAATTGGCAAAAAATTCGACAAAGTCGAAGATATACAATGCACCCACTGCAAAGTGGACATGGACAAAATTGTCGACCCTCATCAGACGCATATTTGGATGGAGTGCTGCCCGAGTTGTGACCGAATTTTTTTGGATGCAGGGGAATTTAGCGACCTGAAATACGAGACTTTCAGCGACAAAATCAAGGGTTTACTCAAAGGCAGGCGCCACTAGAGCCCTTATTCTTCTACTTCTACTTCTACTAGTTCAACACTTACATCCTGTGAGATATGATAGACCGAAGGGCCAAACTGATTATAGACCGCTACATCGGCAGCATCGCGACCGTAACCGATAGCAACATAGCCCGGCGTCATTTCCTCTTGAGTCGCATCGAAGGCATACCAACGCCCACCAACATAGGCTTCGAACCAGGCGTGCATATCCATGGGCACAAGACCGTAGTTGTAGCCAACTACCAACCTCGCCGGGATACTAATTGAGCGACACAGCGCAATACCCAAATGTGCAAGGTCTCGGCAAACACCAGACTGCTTTTGATTCACTCCCACCGCTGAAATAGGATCGTCGCTGCTTCCCGGGATATAGCTAATTGTCTCACGCAGCCAAGTTTCAATAGTCGCAACCTGGTCATAGCCTAATAGTTGCCCTGCCGTGATCTCGACAGCCATCTGATTGAAGCTTTCCGACTCACAATATCTGCTAGGCAATAGAAAACTCAAAACCTCATCGGGCAGCTTATGGATATCTATAAAGGGAGCACCTGGCGCCTTATCGACAACATCGCTGGTCATCACTTGAGCCGCCGTGTGTATTTTAAAATTCCCGGGTGGTGCCACCAGTCGCTGACATAAGTTTCCATAGGTGTCGGTAAACTCCACCACAGGAACGCTAGGCGTGAGCTTGTATTCCTCGCGACTAATCCATTGCTGAGCACCACTACGCGGACGCAACATTAAAATGAACGGCGTTGGCACCGAAATCTCAAATTCGAAGTCACAGCTTATAGCTAACCACATGGTTCAGACTCCGCAGTGTCTACTTCAGTACTTATATAATAATGATGTGGCTTCATGAATAGAGGGTTTGCCTGATTGGTGTGTTGTATGATCCGCTTCAGCCAATCATACAAGTTTTTATTTCCATAGCTAGGGCTTTCGAGTTGACCACACACTAGTCGATCATGCTCTGATGAACCATCGTCTTGAACTTCGAGGCGATATTATAAGCACCAGAAGGTTGAATCTGCAGCATGATAACTACACTAGTTCCCGACACAGGATCTGCCCAGGAGAATGTACCGAGCGAACCACTCCAACCAAATTCACCGTTGTTGGTACCATAAGCGCTCATGGTTTCATCCACCACAACTGCCATGCCATAGCCCCACCCCCGATCCAGCATTGGATTATTTGGATTCGTACCAAAGGGCATAAGTGCCTCGGGTATTTGATTCTGGGTCATAGACTCGACAGTATTGGTTTGCAGAATTCGTTGTCCATCGAGCTCACCGCCGTTGAGCAGCGCCTGTAGGAAGCGAAGATAGTCGGGAACGCTGCTAACAATACCTGCGGCACCTTCTAGTAGCGGCGGGTCTTCAGTAATAGGAATAGCCATCTGTGGCAGCAGGCTCAGGCTTCTGTCTTCGGAGGACACACTATAGGCTCGCGCCAAGCGCTGCGCTTTCTCGTCGGGCACGTAGAATGCCGTATCTGTCATCTTAAGCGGACCATAAACATGTTCATCGAGGTAGTCATCGAATTCCTGCCCAGACACTAACTCGATAACGCGTCCCAACACCGTTAACGAGATGCTGTATACCCATTGCTCGCCTGGATCGCCTATCAATGGCACCGCAGCGACCTTCTCTACGAGCTCCTCCAAGGTATCTTCTCGAGAGCGAACTTCGTTCGCTCTATACAGCGCGCCGAATCGATGGCTGAGGCCGGCGGTGTTCATCAGCAGGTCTTCAATTGTCATCTCACGCGCGCTAGCTCGAGTCTGAGTAAAGCCTGCAATCGCAGGATCTAGGAAGACCTGCATTTCAGCGAAGCTAGGAATGTATTTGGAGACCGGGTCAGCCAGTTTCATCTTGCCCTTCTCGATCAGCTGCATAGCAGCCACGGCGGTAATTGGCTTGCTCATCGAGCGAATCTGAAAAAGTGAGTTTTCTAGCATCGAGTTATCTTGTTCGATATGGTTCCATCCCATGCTTTCCAGATAAACGATTTTTCCGTGGCGCGCCACACCAGCGACTAACCCTGCCACTCGTCCATCTTCCACATGCTGCGCTAGCATCTCGTGCGCTAGTGCGAGCCTCTGAGACGAAAAGCCTAGATCTTGCGGGCTGCCGCTCTCGAGACCACCATCAGGCGCTGCCAGACTCGCTGTACTCAACGTAAGCAGGCATAGGAGTAGCAGAGTGGGCAATCTATTCATGTTCTTTCCTGTAGGTAGGTAGGTAGGTAGATCGATAGCTACGTAAGTCGCTATCGAGGCTGTGCGAAAGCACTGACTCCCATTGCAAGCCATATCGGGTGCAATGTCAAAGATAAACTGGCCATGCGACCTATGATCAGTCGTATTGATTATCACTATCTTCCGGTTACAGCCGTTCCACAATGGGGCTAGAATGGAGCGATCATTTTCTTCGAGAAAACCTGCGAGGACATCCATTGTGAAAAACAAACATCAAGACATATTAGCGACTATCGGCAATACACCGGTTGTGCGAATCAATAAACTCGCGCCAGATCATGTAAACCTGTTCGTGAAACTCGAAGCGTTTAATCCGGCAGGCTCCGTGAAGGACAGACTGGCACTAGGCGTCATCGAGGATGCAGAAGCTAGCGGAGACTTGCAGCCAGGTCAGACTGTTGTTGAGGCAACGAGTGGAAATACAGGCATTGGCTTGGCAATGGTTTGTGCACAGAAGGGATATCCGCTGGTAATTGTGATGGCGGAGAGCTTCAGTGTGGAGCGCCGCAAACTTATGCGCTTCCTCGGCGCCAAAGTGGTTCTTACTCCTGCCCCCTTGAAGGGAAGCGGCATGGTCGCGAAGGCAAAAGAACTCGCCGACACTCATGGCTGGTTTTTGACTCGTCAGTTTGAAAATGAATCGAATGCTCGCATGCACGAGCGCACTACTGCCGTAGAGATTCTTAGAGACTTCGAGGGTGAGCGGCTAGACTATTGGGTAACAGGCTTTGGTACTGGCGGAACTCTCAATGGCGTCGCGAATGTTCTAAAAGAGAAAAGACCAGAAACAAAAATAGTTTGCTGCGAGCCTGACAATGCACAGCTACTTGGCAGCGGAATTCCCCAGCCGGATGCGCCAGCCACCGGACTCGCTCCCAGCCACCCTGAATTCAAACCTCATCCAATGCAGGGCTGGACACCAGACTTCATTTCCCCATTGCTAGGCCAAGCTGTCGAACGAAAGCACATCGATCAAGTGCTAGCCATATCGGGACCCGACGCAATTCGCAACTCTAGGTTACTGGCGCAGAAAGAAGGCATCTTTACCGGAATTACCGCTGGCGCCACATTTACTGGCGCATTGATGATTGCAGAACAGGCCGAGCCAGGCAGCAATATCCTTTGCATGTTGCCAGATACGGGCGAGCGTTATCTCACTACACCTCTGTTCGAGGGAATTGGAACAGAGATGAACGCAGAAGAATTGGAGATCGCCGCGTCTACGCCAAACTATCAGTTTGATAGCCCGGCATAGTAACGAAGCTGTAAAGAAGAGGCTGCAACGTTGAGTGCAGCCCTCTGATAAAAGGCGTTGCACAGGGAATTACAACCTTTGCCCATCCAAGGCGCACGACATGCTGAAAAGTCAGAAGTGACTTTTCAGCATCGACTAGATGGTGTCGTCTAAACTGGTCTTGTAGGTTTCAGTCAGCATCAGCACAGAGATCAGAGAGAGAACTGATGCTATGGCGATGTACACCGACACCCAGACTATCGAATATTCTGTCCATAGAATAGTTGCGATAGTAGGAGCAAATGCGCCACCTAGGATCGCTCCCGTTTGGTAGCCCAAAGATGCCCCCGAGTATCGAACCTCTGTACTAAATAGCTCAGTAAAGAAAGCTGCCTGGGGACCGTACATCATCCCAAGAAACATCAATCCGCCACTAAGACCCAGCACGATCAGCCAGAAGCTTCCTGTATCGATTAGCGGGAACAAGGCAAATGCCCAGACTCCAGTGAGGATGGCTCCCAGCATAAAAATTCCCCGCCTACCGTTTCTATCGGAATAAGAGGCAGCCATAAATTGTGCGGGTATCTGTAATACCGAAGCAAGCAATACCGCAAAGAGCATCTGGTCCCTCGTCATTCCAGCACCGTCAGCATCTGTGCCGTAGGCAAGCACAAAACCAATCAGTATATAGAACGAGACTTGTATTGAGAGGAAAGCGCCTGCGGCTAATGCAATACGCTTAGGATACTTCGCTATCGCTTCCAACACAGGCGAACGCCTTACGACAATTGCCTCGGGCTGTTCAGCCTGCTTCTTCTTTTGCAATTCCTGTAGCTCTTTAAAGGCTGTCTCTTATACACATCTCCGAGCCCACGAGACCGAGGCTGATC
>CAJXQP010000011.1 GCA_913058275.1 uncultured Gammaproteobacteria bacterium
GTGCGCTCTTACCGCACCATTTCACCCTTACCTCAAAACCCGAAAGCTCTGCGGCGGTTTACTTTCTGCTGCACTAGCCGTGGGTTTACACCCCCCAGGCGTTACCTGGCACTCTGCTCTATGGAGCCCGGACTTTCCTCTGTCGATTTCCTCGTAAATCGATAGTCGACAAACGAAGAGCTAAAGACAGCAATTGCCCGGCTGACTCGGGGCGAAGACTAAAGGAGAAACTCGCCCGTTACAACTGATATTCGCCGGCAGCCTAATCCTCGCTGTCCGCGAGCTCCTGCAGCGCCGCCTCATACAGCAGGTTCTTACGCGCATCACTGATCTTGCTTGCTAGACTTACGGCTTTTTTCATTGAAACTTCTGACTTCAGCAAACGCACAATATCCATGGCCTGCTCATGTCTTCGAGCCTCCTCGAGTTGCTCGTCGCAACCCGCCACGATGACGACGAACTCACCCTTCGTTTGATTTGCATCGCCGCTAAGCCATTGAGTGCATTCCGCTGCCGTGCCGAGAAAATGCGACTCAAAACGTTTTGTCAGTTCTCGGCCAATAAATATCAAGCGCTGCTCTTCGAATGCCAAACTCATATCACTCAAGCTTTCCATGATTCTGTGAGTTGACTCATAGAACACCATCGTGCGCTGCTCATCCGCTAAACTCAGCAATCTTTTCTGTCTCGCGGCTGCCTTGCTGGGCAGAAAGCCCTCGAAAGTAAATCTATCAGTTGCGAGCCCAGAAACACTTAATGCCGACACCAGGGCACTTGCGCCGGGAATGGGAATAACTGATAAGTTCCTCTGACGCGCCAAGCGAACCAGCTTGTAGCCGGGGTCAGATATCAACGGAGTGCCGGCATCCGATATCAATGCAATCGAACTGCCGGCGTCTAATTTATCAAGGATGCGATTTATAGCGCTGTCTGCGGAAAAATCGTGATGGGAAACTACCGGAGTGCCGACTTGTATACTCTGCAGCAATTTTTGACTGTGCCTTGTATCTTCTGCCGCTATGAGATCCACAGATTTCAGGATTTCAATCGCCCTTCTTGAAATATCATCTAAATTTCCGATGGGAGTAGCGACTATATATAACGTACCGGATTCATTCATTGGCCAAGCTTCTCAATCAACTTATCTCTTTGGCAAGCATCATTCGGGAACTACTATAGCGAATAAATTGCTGTCCCTAGTGAACTGTATTAGTCTTTAAAAACCAGCGCATAACTTAGCAGACAAAGCGCACTACACAAAGATGAAATTGGCCTCCATGCGTTTAACCCCTTCCCGTAAAACAAGATTACTACTGCTATTTGTTCTTTTGCAGGCATGCGGCTCGGCCCCCAACATCCCCGAGCAATCCGCTCCAGATTTTGATCCACAAGGTGCCTCGATTAAGGAACTGCTTCGGGCGGCAGACAATACAACAGGGATTGAATCTGCCGAACTGCGCGTGCTGGCATTAGAGGCACTAATTCAGGAGGGCAATCTTGATCAAGCTGCACGGCAGCGGGCCCTGCTAAATAATCTGACGAACTATCCCCTGCATCTGCAACTGCGAGCATCCTTACTCGACGCAAGACTTGCATTGAATGCCGATCGAATTGCAGATGCTCTAGCTATACTGTCATCCACAAATACCGCAGGCTTGGAGAGTCGACCCGAGTTGCTGCAGGAATACCTACTTCTTCTCGGGCTGGCCTATCAAGAAAACGAGCAGTTCGAAGAAGCACTGTCTATATATTTGCGGCTTGGCAACGCAAACGAAAACAACCCCAGCGTCCACAATAAGATTTGGGACGCTATCAACAGCTTCTCCTCAGCACAACTCAACAACTTCGCGAATACTGCAGATAGCTATCAGTCACGAGGCTGGGTAGAACTTGCACGCGTCGTGACATCCGAGGCGTACAACATACGCTCCCAGCTAGATGCCATCACCCAGTGGCGAAGAATATGGAGCCAACATTCCGCAGCCCAACAACTACCAATGCTATTAGAAAAGCTAGAGCAAACCTGGGAACAGCGACCGAAACACATCGCTCTTATACTCCCCTTACAAGACTCTGCCGGGAGAGCGATTCAAGAAGGCTTTCTGAGCGCCTACTATGCTGCACTCGACGTCTCTCGAGATGTGCCCAAAATTTCAGTTTTCGATAGCAGTAATCAAACTACTATCTATCCAATTTACGATGCTGCCGTCGCCAGTGGTGCCGACCTCATTATCGGGCCGCTCTACAAACAGCTAGTCAATCAACTGCAACAACTCGATGCGTTACCGGTGCCTACCCTCGCCCTCAATTACGCCGATGAAAACGACAGTAGTTCGACGAACCTCACTCAATTTGGACTCGCCCCCGAAGACGAAATTGAACAAGCAGTCGATTTAGCCTGGCAGGCCGGGCATAGAAATGCCGCAATAATTACCCCTCAATCTAGCGACTATCAGCGCCTACAACAGGCCTTCGCAGACAGCTGGGCAAGCAGAGGTGGCAACTTAGTTTCACAGTCGACGTTCAGTGGTGACAATGACTATGCTGATGTTATTAGGCGCCTGATGGCTATCGATTCCAGCGAGTTGCGCAGGGACCGGATAGTCCAACTGCTGCCACGGTCTAGCGTAGAATTCACGCCGCGGCGCCGAGGCGATATCGACTTTATTTTCCTAATTGCAAACCCAAGGGAGGGTCGTCAAATAAAGCCTACCCTCGCCTTCTACTTCGCAGGCGACGTACCCGTCTACGCTCTGCCTTCTATCTATGATGGTCTGGATAATCAAAGCGCGAATCAGGATCTTAACGGTATTGTCTTTACAGATGCGCCGTGGATCTTAGCCAGCTACGACCCCTTGAAATCCAATGCAGCATCTAGCCTGAGACCCGCTTCAGGGCCAGTGCAGCGTTTCCGAGCAATGGGTATAGACAGTTTTCGCCTGTATTCTCGCCTGCAGCAATTTGACGAGCAGGACATAGCATCGCTGCGGGGCGCCACGGGTATTCTCAGCATCGATGACAACGGTCGAATTCACCGTCGCCTAGAAGTTGCTCGCTTCGTCGATGGAAAAGCCACATTACAAGAGAGCCCTGAAGCTGCTTCGGATTAAACTGTACCCCTAACGACTGCATCACTATGCATTTTGGACGATTCATCAATAGCCAAGTCTTTGGCAACGCTCAAGAATCAAAGGCCGCTCTCTATCTCTCCTCGCAAGGCCTGAAACTGCTTTGTAGAAACTATCGATCTCGTCATGGCGAGATCGATCTAATCATGAGCGATTCCAACACTTTGGTATTCGTAGAGGTTCGCTATCGGCGCAGCGAGCATTTCGGCGGCGCATTAAACTCCGTAACAGGCATTAAACAGAAAAAAATTCGTCTTACAGCAGCGCACTACCTGCAAGCTCATCCGCAATTGCAGTGCAGCTGCCGCTTCGATGTAATAGGCCTGACCCATGCAACTACAACTGCCGCTAATGCTGCGGAACTTCGCTTTGATTGGATTAAAAATGCATTTTACTGAAACTTTCACCTGCTATTGCCAGTCCTATTCAAGACAAGCAAAAGAAAGCACCCTAAAACGGTAAATATTGGCGTACTAGTGGCCGATATATGAGAGTACTTTTTATTTCACCTCTTTTGTTTCGCGATGAGAATCACAGGGTAACTATTTAGATGGAATTAGCAGATCAGATCGGCCAACATTTTCAAGACAGCATTGCTGTTAAACAGCGGTCACTTGAAGTACTGATCGAACCTATTCATCGAGCCGGCGAGGCTATGGTGAATAGCCTTTTAAACAACGGCAAGATACTGAGTTGTGGAAACGGAGGCTCTGCAGGTGATGCCCAACATTTCTCAGCCGAGCTGCTAAACCGCTTTGAGAAGGAACGGCCAGGGCTGCCAGCAATGGCGCTAACAACAGATAGCTCAACCATCACTGCAATAGCAAACGACTATAGCTATGAAGAAATTTTCTCAAAACAGGTAAGTGCACTCGGACAGGCGGGCGATGTATTACTCGCCATCTCAACCAGCGGGAATTCTGCCAATGTTGCTGCCGCTATGAAGGCTGCGCAGGAGCGAGAGATGCTGACGATAGTGCTAAGCGGCAACGATGGCGGCACGATGGCGGGCCTGCTTGGAGAGCAAGATATTGAAATACGCGTGCCTTCGAATCGAACGGCGCGCATACAAGAAGTCCACTTGGTGGTTATTCACTGCCTATGTGATTTTATTGATACGCAACTATTTGGAGGTGACGAATGATGACACTGACGTCTCTAAAAAAACTTTTACTATTAGCAACTGTTCTTCTTATAACTTCCTGTACTGCAATTCTTGTAGAGACCACTGGCGAGCAGGGGATTTCTGAAGACCCCACCGAGAGAACCGCTGGCGCGCGCGTTGAAGATCAATCGATCGAAACGAAAGTGATCGTCAACATGAAATCACAGGAACCAGAATTTAGGAAAGCTAATTTCAATGTAATCAGCCACAACGGCGTAGTGTTATTAGTGGGTCAGGTGGCTTCAAACGAGATGAAGAACAAGGCGAGCGAGATTGCGAGTCAAGCCAGCACTAAGATAAAGCGCATCCACAATGAACTGGAAGTTGCCGGTAAGACCAGCCTGATTGCACGCAGCAACGATACCTGGATCGCAACCAAGGTGCGCACTCTCATGCTGACGAGTAGCGGTGTTCCATCTGGACAAGTTAGAGTGATAGCAGAAAACGGAGCGATATATCTGATGGGCTTAATCGATCAGGGCAATGGCGACAATGCGGCGCGCTTAGCACGTAATGTGTCGGGCGTGACCAGAGTGGTCAAGGTGTTCGAGTACATCAACTAAGCACTGAGAGCCTTAGCGAAACCTACTTAACAACTCTGAGAGCGGGTTTCTTTCCTAGGCTGGATGGTTTAGTATCCGCGCTTTTCCTTACTCCCGAATCGTCAGTCCCTGTTGGGCTTGGCGGCTTCGGTAAGTTCGCATCTGAATCGAAGATCATTCCCTGACCATTCTCTTTGGCATAGATACCCATTACTGCGGAGATTGGCACATAAACTCGCTTGGGAATACCCGCAAAGCGGCCATCGAAATCGACAGCCTCGCTACGAATAAATAAATTCTGAACAGCTGAAGGAGAGATGTTAAGGATGATCTGACCATCCTTAACGTGTTCCTGCGGCACCTCTACATCATCTGCGAAGGCATTCACAAGAATATAGGGAGTGCAGTCATTCTCTATGATCCAATCGTAGAGCGCCCTGACTATATGTGGCCTGCTCGAACTCATGGTCATAGTGAATTTCCCGCTCTCGATATAGCTTAGACCATTTCTTTTTCTTGCTCGGAGAAACTCGCCAGAATTGATTCTCTTTCGAACAGGCGATCTCTGTATTCTAGCAGTGGCTTAGTTGTTTTGTTCTTTGGAATATCTATGCCCATTATTGGAAGGCGCCAAAGGATCGGCGCAACACAGCAATCGACGATAGTGAATTCATCACTCATGAAGAACGGCTTCTCACCGAAAATTGGCGCAATAGAGAGCAGGCTCTCACGCAATTCCTTACGAGCCTTCTCGAGTGCCGCTGGAGTTCCCTTTCCAGCCATTAGTGCATCGACCTTACTACACCAGTCCTGCTTGATGCGGTAAATCCAGAGCCTGCTTTCGGCGCGTGCTACTGGGTACACAGGAAACAGTGGCGGATGCGGAAACCGCTCGTCAAGATATTCCATCATGATGTCCGCTTCATACAGCACTAAGTCTCTATCAACTAGTGTCGGTAGCGTGTTGTACGGATTTAAGGAAGCCAGATCCTCAGGTTTGCTGTCAGGATCCACGTCGATAGTCTCGACTGTCACACCCTTCTCTGCCAGAACTATTCTAACCCGATGGCTATAGTGACTCTTACCGTCGGAATAAAATGTCATTGAAGATCTTTTTGCTACTACACCCATATCAATCCCTTTAACCCAATCTGTTCGTTTTTAATATTCTTGCCGACTACATTGAAGCCGCGTCATCCGCGACCTAATTAGACAAATACTTGTTAATGGTAGTCCTTACTAAACTCTCTTCCTAGCAACGTTGTTAGAACATAGAGAATCCCAAGAAATACTAAAACCCAAAGACCAATCTCTTGGCGCCTGGATCGAATGGGCTCGCCCACGTAATAGAGAAAATTCACTAGATCCGCGACCGTAGCATCAAACTCTGCCGGGGTTTGCGCGCCAGTGCCCTCTACGTGCTCCAACGTGCAGTGAGAAGGATCCGGATCGCCATGGGCATCACAGACCACATCACCCTGCAATTCATGCAGGACATTAGGCATCGCAACGTTGGCGAATATCTTATTATTGGTACCAAGGGTTTTCGTGTCGTCCGCATAGAAGCCTTTGAGGTAGCTGTAAAGCCAATCAGGTGTGCGCACGCGGCCAACCAGTGTCAGATCGGGAGGCGCTGCTCCAAACCAGCCTTCAGAATCTTCGTTCGCCATCGCATTTACGATCAGATCTCCGATCAAGGAACCATCGAAAATCAGATTCTCTACAACTACTTCCTCAGGAATCTCTAGATCTTTAGCGGTTCTCGCATAACGCGCATAGCTGAGTTCGTGGCAACTTGAACAGTAGTTCATGTAAGTCTTGAAGCCACGCTGCAGCGAACCCTTATCATCGAAGTCAGTCTCAACATGTTCGAGATCGACATTCGCCTCAGCAGCTTCGGCAGTACTGGTTAACATCAACGGTACCACCACCAAGAATATAAGCAGCAGAATAGACCCGATTAGCTGCGGGATCGTGATGAAGCGACCCGTCACTCTTTCCGGTGGCTGCGCCGTCTTCTCCTTACGCGTATACCAAGGCATAGCGAAGAAGAACGCGAAGTAGACAATCGTCATGATTTGCGCGAGCAGAGTTTTACCGGGGCTAACTGACTGTGTGCCAAGCACGCCAAGAATAAGAAACGATACTACGAAGAGCAGCAATGCAACACGGCTATAGGTGCCCTTATATCGCATGGACCTAACCGGACTCTTATCCAGCCAAGGCAGTACGAAAAGAATCGCGATAGCACCAAACATGACTAACATTCCCCAGAACTTCGCATCTATCCCAAGCAAAGGATAAGTCACGGCGCGCAACATGGAATAGAACGGAGTGAAGTACCACACTGGCGGCACGTGCTCAGGAGTCTTAAGCGAGTTCGCTTCCTGGAAATTAGAGAGCTCTAAGAAGTAACCTCCCATCTCTGGAGCGAAGAATACAATCGAACAGAACACGAATAGGAATAATATGACACCCGACAAATCATGGTACAAGGTGTAGTACGGATGAAAAGGAACGCCATCCACAGGGATGCCATCCGGCCCCTTGTTCTTCTTGATATCGATACCGTCTGGATTGTTCGAGCCCACTTCGTGAAGCGCAAGTAGATGCAGTACAACCAGAGCAATTAACACGATCGGCAGTGCGACAACATGTAAGGCAAAGAATCTGTTCAGCGTAGCGCCAGAGATAAGATAGTCACCTCGCACCCACACCAGTAAGTCGTCACCAACAACGGGAATAGCGCCGGCTAGAGAGACAATAACGTTCGCTCCCCAGTAGGACAGCTGCCCCCAAGGCAGTACGTAACCCATGAAGCCTTCCATCATCAATACGAGATAGATAGCCATGCCAAAAACCCAAATCAATTCTCTCGGTTTCTGATAGGAGCCGTACATTAGGCCACGAAACATATGTATATAGACCACTACGAAGAATGCCGAAGCACCTGTCGAATGCAGGTATCTCAGCAGCCACCCCCACTCCACGTCGCGCATGATGTACTCGACCGAGGCAAATGCCGCTTCGGCGCTGGGCGTGTAATTCATGGTCAACCAGACACCAGTCACTAGCTGTATGACTAGCACCACCATGGAAAGTACGCCGAAGTAATACCAGAAGTTAAAATTCTTAGGCGCGTAGTACTCACTCATATGAGTTTTCCACGTACGCACTATAGGCAGTCTTGCATCAGTCCAGTCAACAAGACCGATCATGGCACCCATAAATCGTCCCGGCTTTGCCGAATCGCTTGTGTTGTTATTTGTATCAGTCATTACGCGTTGTCCTCATCTATGCCAATTACGAGGACATCATTTCCCTCGAAGGAGTAAGGTGGCACTTCCATGTTTCGAGAAGAAGGCGAACCACTGTACACACGTCCAGCAAGATCGAAACGCGAACCGTGACAAGGACAGAAGAATCCACCGCGCCATTCTGAATCGAAAGGCTCTGGCTTAAGCTCGATGTGAGGAGTAGGCGAACAGAACAGGTGTGGGCACAAACCTACTAAAACCATGACATCGGGAGTGCGTGAACGGTATTCGTTTTGTGCATAGCCTGGCTGCTCTAACTCTTGGGAATCTGGATCAGTTAAGCGGTCTGGATTTTCATTCAGCGCACTTAGCAATTCTTCGGATCTTTTGATGACGAAGATAGGCCGACCACGCCAAGCGGGTATCGGGCCTAACATCTCGCCGTCTTGCAGACGAGAAATATCTATTCTAACTGGTGCGCCAGCAGCTCTTGCTTTAGCACTCGGATTCCAAGATCCGACAAAAGGGACCGCTGCCCCAACAACTCCGACGGCACCTACAACCGAAGTTGATCCCACTAAAAACCGTCTACGGCCAGCATTTTTACTGTCGTCAGTCACCGTAAATATCTCCTTGAGAACAAGCTTATAAATTGAAATTTCCCTGCATTAGAGGGATATGCGACTCATTGATCGCGAGTTTGAGCTATGCCGCCATGGAGGGTCGGCAAAGCGCGTGAATATTAGTCAATTTTACACTTTTTAGCAAGTGAGGATAGGGTCTAAACCTATCCTATGGTGTTGAAAATAGAGAGGAAAAATATATTTTCGCTGGCAAAAAAAACGCCGACTTCGAACACGAAATCGGCGCTTTTTGGATCACACGTCTTAACGCTTTGAAAACTGCGGCTTCTTTCTCGCCTTGCGTAGACCGACCTTCTTTCGTTCAACTTCACGCGCATCACGTGTTACGAACCCTGCCTTACGCAGTGTAGGCTTCAGTTCTTCGTCATACTGCATCAAGGCGCGGGTGATTCCGTGTCTGATAGCACCGGCCTGACCGAAACTACCACCGCCACGCACAGTGATCTTAATATCGAATTTCTCAACCATCTCCACCAATTCAAGTGGCTGCTTGACGATCATACGAGCTACTTCACGACCGAAGTAACCATCTAGGGTGCGACTGTTTATCGTAATTTCACCGCTGCCACTAGTTAGAAAGACTCTCGCTGTTGAGGTCTTGCGTCGGCCAGTACCGTAATATTGAGTGCTAGACATGAATTAAGCGAACCTCTTTAAAGTTGAAGTGTCTGTGGTTGCTGCGCCCCGTGTGGGTGCTCAGTACCAGCGTAGACTTTGAGTTTCTTAAACATCGCTCGACCCAGAGGACTTCTGGGGAGCATACCCTTAACGGCCAATTGCACGACACGTTCTGGCGCTTTATCGAGTAACTTCTCGAAAGGCATCATTTTCAAGGCACCTGGGAAGCCAGAGTGAGAGTAATAGATCTTACCTTTGGCCTTGTTGCCAGTTACTCTGACCTTGTCAGCATTGATGACAACGACAAAATCGCCTACATCTACGTGAGCCGTGTATTCCGGCTTATGCTTTCCGCGAAGGCGAGTCGCTATTTCAGTAGCCATGCGGCCTAGAGTCTGGCCTTCGGCATCTACGAGCAGCCATTTCTGATCTACTTCGTTAGGTTTTGCGCTGTAAGTCTTCATTATTCTGTCATTAGGCTTTGCTTTGAGGAGCGCGAATACTACCGGAGCGATGGCCAATACTCAAGCGAATTCAGGCCCTAAATGTAGATTTTTCGTGGGCTGCACAATGGTTGTCTAGCTACCGAATACAGGCGCTCTCCAAGACAGGGGCACGATTGCGATTGAATTGGTCAGTGATGCCCTCCCGCGCGCACGAGCGCACCTGCAAGTTTAGCGACTACGCCAAGTGCTGATCTCCAAGATATTCCTCAGATTGCATCTCAATCAACCTAGATTCCGTGCGCTCGAACTCGAATCGAAGCTTTTCACCGGTATACAACTGGGCAATTGGTACTTCAGCTGCGATAACAAGCTTTACCCTTCTGTCGTAGAGTTCATCAACAAGACTGATAAAGCGCCGCGCACCATCACTCGCGCTCTCATGCATCTGAGGGACGCCTGATAGGATTACAGCATGATAGATTTTCGCGAGTTCCACATAGTCGAACGCACTACGCGCACCCTCACAGATCTGTTTAAAGGCGAACCACACGACATCTTTACTACAATATTGCGTGCCGATTCGGCGCTCCAGGATCTCAATTTCCGCGCCTTTGTGCACTTTAGAACCCTCTGGCGTGAGTTCATTAAAACAGACCATCAACCGGGCATCTGTCTCGTCGGATATCGGGCAGTGATAGAGCGTAGCTTGGGTGAGACTTCGTAGTCGATAGTCCACTCCACTTTGAATCGCAATGGTTTGCGTGTGCTCATTGATAAGCGCAATTGCGGGCAGGAATCGCTGTCTCTGTAAACCATCCTCGTATAAGCGATCCGGCTCAACATTTGAGGTCGCAATCAGAATCACCTGCCGTTTGAATAGGGCCTCTAACAAGCCGGCCAGTATCATAGCGTCGCCTATATCGCGCACGAAAAATTCGTCGAAGCATAAAACACGAGACTCTGCCGCTATCTGGTCGGCCACATACTCCAGCGGATTTTTTTGCCCCTGCAGTGACGCTAGGTCACGGTGAACCCTCTGCATGAAACGGTGAAAGTGGGTGCGCATTTTGGCTTCACTCGGCAGGCTCTCGAAGAACACGTCCATCAGATAGGTCTTACCGCGTCCCACTCCGCCCCATATATAGAGCCCTTGAATCGGAACTGCGGTCTGCCCGCTCGCAAACAACCGTTGCTTCAACCACCCTAGCGGCCCCGAACTGTTCGACGGCGTCTGTATGATCAGATCATACAAATCCTGCAGATGACCCACTAAAGCACGCTGTGCATCATCTGCAGTTATGGCCTTACTCTCTAGATCGAGTTGATATCGCTGCAATGGATCCATGGTTTTAATCTGACGAAATTTCGCCGCCTATTCGTTGCCCGCAAAAAACGCTCAGTTTCCAGACTCTGCTTGAGAATGGCAACCTTATTCCTATGCCTGCTGCTACCGGTCCATGCCCAGTTGGCTCGCCAACGCCTCTTTCGGGCTGCACACTAGCAACAAGTTTGTTAAAAAATACCCATTAACTGAGGTATACTCGAAGAACGCGCCTCCACCCACAACTGGGCGAGAGGCAAGATGTCTGACGGAGAAGTAATCATCAAAATAATCAAGAGGCGATTAGTTAAATGATTTGGTTAACTGCAATAGCGTGTCTAGTCGTAGGGGTTGTAATTGGAGTCGTATTTTCCAGTCGCTTGAATAGCAGCGCATCGCGCGTGCTCGAGCTCGAGAATCAAATTCGAGACATCAAGGACAATCATCTTACTTACAAAGACAACGTGAGCGAACATTTTAGCCTCACGGCAGACCTCGTCCAACACATGACCGAGAGCTATCGCGATGTTTATCAACACCTCGCTAGCGGCGCTCAAGATTTGTGTAGCAACGAAGTGGCTAGCAAGTTACTGCCAGCAGGTTCCGACGCCGTGTTCGACAGCAATGAAGACTCCGAGACTACGGGCGGACTGAACCCTCCGAAAGACTATGCAGCAAAGCAGTATCCTAGCCAAAAAGGTGCGCTTTCCGAAGAGTTTGGTATAAACAAGTCAATCTCCCATAACGAAGAAGAACCCCCGAACACCCCTAAGCACTAATTCTAAGCCCTACCCAAGCCACTTTGACCATCGAGACTATCGGTACGAAGCACTAGTCTCCATCCACTATGAATTAACAAATTATGCCTGAATACAACCTTACTCATCTCAAACAACTCGAAGTCGAGAGCATTCACATCATGCGTGAGGTTGCCGCCGAATTCGATAAGCCGGTGATGCTATACTCCGTTGGAAAAGATTCGGCGGTAATGTTGCACCTGGCACTAAAGGCATTTTACCCGGGCAAGCTCCCCTTTCCCTTAATGCATGTCGATACGACGTGGAAGTTTAAGGAAATGATTGCCTTTCGCGATCAACAGATTGAGAAGCTCGGTTTAGATATTATCGTGCATACCAATCAAGAAGGAGTGGATGCAGGCATCGGCCCATTCACCCATGGCAGCGAAAAACACACCGACATCATGAAGACGCAAGCTTTAAAGCAGGCGTTGAACAAACACAAATTTGATGCCGCCTTTGGTGGCGCTAGGCGCGACGAAGAGAAATCTCGCGCCAAAGAGAGAGTCTTTTCCTTTCGCGACAAGAATCATGTATGGGACCCGAAGAATCAAAGACCGGAACTCTGGAACGTCTACAATGGAAAGATCAATAAAGGCGAAAGCATTCGCGTCTTCCCACTTTCTAACTGGACCGAGCTAGACATTTGGCAGTACATCTATTTAAACGATATCGACATCGTGCCTTTGTACTTCGCCAAACCTAGACCCGTTGTCAACATTGATGGCGTAGACATTCTGGTCGATGACGATCGCATGCCTATCGAAGAAGGTCAGAAAATAGAAATTAAGACCGTGCGATTTCGTACGTTAGGCTGTTATCCGCTCTCGGGCGCTGTCGAATCTACAGCGACAACTCTGCCTGAGATAATTCAGGAAATGTTATTAGCTACCACCTCCGAAAGACAGGGGCGCCTCATCGATTCAGACAAGAGCGGCTCTATGGAAGACAAGAAACGACGAGGCTATTTCTAGCCAACCCGTACTAACTTAGACCTCCTAATTGAAACCAGACACGAATTAGTAAATACAGCCGAACGAGACTTAGACAAACATGTCACACCAATCCGAATTAATAAGCACCGACATTAGCTCGTACCTAGCCCAACACGAGCGTAAAGAGCTTTTACGCTTGCTAACCTGTGGCAGCGTGGATGATGGCAAGAGCACACTGATTGGACGGTTGTTGCACGACTCGAAGATGATCTATGAAGACCAGCTTGCAGCGATTGAAGCCGATAGCGTCAAGTCCGGCACCACCGGAGGAGAGATAGACCTCGCACTACTCGTAGATGGCTTACAGGCAGAGCGCGAGCAAGGCATAACAATCGATGTAGCCTACCGATATTTCTCTACAGCGAAGAGAAAATTCATCATCGCCGACACACCTGGTCACGAGCAGTACACTAGAAACATGGCTACTGGCGCATCAACGTGCGATCTCGCCATAATCTTAATCGATGCCCGTCACGGAGTTCAGGTTCAAACTCGCCGACACAGTTTCATCGCATCCTTGCTTGGCATCAAACACATCATCGTAGCCATCAACAAGATGGACCTTGTGGATTTTAGCGAGAGTGTTTTCAATGGGATAAAAGCCGACTATGAAAAGTTTAGCGAGAATCTTGATTCCGCAAATTTTCATTTCATTCCTATGTCTGCACTGACCGGCGACAATGTGGTGAATCCAAGTGAGCAGATGCCGTGGTATGACGGCGGGGCATTGATGCCACTTTTGGAGAATATTGAGATTGCCGGCGACAAGAACTATTCCGATTTCCGCTTTCCCGTACAGTACGTCAATAGACCAAATTTAAACTTTAGAGGGTTTTGTGGCACCGTTGCCTCTGGCATAATCCGGAAAGGTGACGAAGTCATTGTCTTGCCATCGAATAGGATGAGTCGCATCAAATCGATTGTGACTTATGATGAAGAGCTAGAACTTGCTCATGCCGAAATGGCTGTAACACTAACGCTAGAAGATGAAATAGATGTCAGTCGCGGTGACATTCTTGCACGCCCCGAGAATATTCCAACCAGCGGCAGCAAGTTCGACGCGACCATCGTTTGGATGGCGGAGACTCCGCTATTGCCTGGCAATGCCTTCGATTTCAAACTGGGCAGTAAGACCGTAAACGGCAGACTGAACATGATGCACAATCGTATCGACGTAAACACGCTTGAAAAAATTCCTGCACCAGGCCTCGAACTAAACGAGATCGGTCTTGCTGAAATTAATCTCGACGAGACGGTGTGTTTCGATAGTTATAAAGATAACCGCGCGACCGGCAGCTTTATTATTATTGATCGGCTTAGCAATGTGACTGTTGGGGCTGGCATGATCGAATGCGAACATCAGCCACGTCGCGAATCCCATTACTCGCGCAACATTATTGTAACCAAGGAAGAGCGTGCGGCACGTTATGGGCAGAAACCCGCCACGGTCATGTTCGTTGGTGTCTCCGGCTCAGGTAAGTCCACCCTCGCCCACGGGCTAGAGAGAATGCTTTTTGATCGCGGACGAGTTAGTACCGTTCTCGATGGAAAGACAATGCGACTCGGCATAAGCAAGGACTTGTCACACGATGCAGAAGGCCGCGCGGAAAACTTAAGGCGTAGCGCTCATATAGCACGGTTTTTAAACGATTCAGGCGTGATTTGCTGTGCCTCTTTCGTGGCACCGAATGCCGATTCTAGAGAGCATGCGATCAGTGTTATTGGCAAAGACAATTGCTACATTATTTACCTAAACCCGCCAATAGAAACTTGCATTCTCAGAGATCCGAGCGGACTGTATGCAGCAGCCGAAGGAACTGAATCTACAGACATTCCCGGGCTATCTTTCCCCTATAGCGCGCCAGAAGTTACACAGCTTGAACTAGACACCTCAGCGCTGTCTGTGGATGAATGCCTAGAGAAGGTTCTGAAACTTATGCGTGATGAAGAGATTATTTAAAGCCTCGTCATCGAGGTCACACTGGATTATCGATATCGATAAATTGATGATCCAAATCAAACTTCGCAGCTAGATGCGCCCCTATAGCCTGCACCCCATAGCGTTCAGTTGCGTGGTGCCCAGCCGAGAAAAAATGGATTCCCGACTCTCTGGCGATATGCACTGTAGGCTCAGAAACCTCTCCAGTTATGTATGCATCTACACCCGCTGCTACGGCCAGCTCGATATAATTTTGTGCCGCGCCGGTGCACCACGCTATGGATCTGATTGGTTTAGAATTACCTTGGATAGCGAGTGGTTGCCGATCAAGCTTGTCTGCGATCAAGGCTTTCAGTGACTCGAAATCAGTGCCTTTATCGATAGTGCCAGTAAGCCCGATAGGATGGTTATTCTGCTTACCTAATTCTCCATCAATTTCTATTCCTAACACCTTCGCCAGCTGCACATTGTTACCAAATTCTCGATGTACATCCAAGGGTAAGTGATAGGCAAGCAGACTCATGTCATGCTTTAGCAGTGCCTCGATTCGCGTTTTCTTAATACCTGATATTGATTGATCTTCGCCTCGCCAAAAATAGCCATGATGCACCAACAAGGCATCGGCACCTACACCGGCGGCCGCCGTGATTAATTCCTGACAAGCAGTAACCCCAGTTGCCAGTTTTGATATTTCTTTCCGTCCCTCTACTTGCAGTCCATTCGGGCAATAGTCTTTGAACTGCTCAGGCCGCAGCACGTGTTTTAGTTCAAGTTCAAGCTCGATGAGGCTAACTGGCATTGGAATCCACCTTGGCAACGCTGTATATTGATTTTTCTCAGTAATAATAACACAGTGTTATGCCGATCAAATTCGGCTTTTGGGACTAGCAAGACAGAAACATTCAAGGCGGCATCGCGATGAGCAACACAGGCAATTTACTCAAATACATAAGCTGGCCCGTAGTCTGTGGCATCTTGTTAGGTCTGGTAATTTTGCAATACCGGCAGATTGAAAAAATCAGCAATCAACCTCCACCTGTCCAAACTAACGAATCGACAAGCACAGCTCCCCTATCTTTCTCCGAAGCAATTGCTCTAGCCGCGCCTGCTGTCGTTGCAATTAACGCGACTAACGTCAATGTCGAATCTATTGAGCGAACCTCAGAAGATCGCGTGAATTTGTATCTGGGAGAGAGAGCAAGCCTCGGGTCTGGAGTCATTGTCAGCGAGAGCGGATTCATTTTGACTAACCTTCACGTTGTCGACACCCTTTTCGATGCGTTCGATGCACAGGTCACGCTCAATGATGGTAGAAAAATTTCGGCCAGCGTCGTAGCTTGGGATGAGGCAAGCGACTTAGCCGTGCTGCATATTAATATGGACAACCTGAGCCCTATCCAGATAGGTGACGAAACATCGCTGGACGTAGGCGATATCGTGTTCGCTATCGGTTACCCGCGCAACATTGGCCAATCCGTCTCGCAGGGAATTATCAGCGCGCTAACTAAAAATTCAGAGAATGCCCCTGGCATTATTCAAACCGATGCGGCTATCAATCCAGGCAACTCCGGAGGCGCTCTCATTAACTCACGCGGTGAACTAGTAGGTATAAATTCCTCAATATTTTCGGAGTCGGGCAATTTCGAAGGCATCGGTTTCGCCACTCCAGCTAGCCACGCCATCGCTGCATTTCAAGAAATGGCGGATCAAGCCGTCGAGGCTAACGCCGGTTATCTGGGCGTGATTACCGGAGAAGCACTGAACGCCCAATCGAGTCAGCTATTCTTCGGCATAGACAATATTCGCGGCATGTTAGTGGAGAGCGTCGATGAGGGTGGCGCAGCGGAACGGGCAGGCATATTACCCGGCGACGTCATCACCATGGTCGAGGAGACATCGGTAATAGATGGTCAGAACATCATGATGGAGGTTCGCAACAAAAAGCCTGGTGATTCGATATACATTCAAATCTATCGCGACGGGCAGGAGTTCGTTCTACCTACTACATTGGGATTTGGCCAAGCCATTATCATCGAGCCCTAACGATTTACAGTAAGACTCTTGTGTTTTCTAATTGTCAGAGCGTTTCAGGCGGTACTCGGCAGAAAGCGCATGCGCCTCAAGGTGTTCGTTTCGCGCGAGGATGGATGCGGTACCTGCCAACACTTGCGCTCCCGCCTCGGAGCAATTGATGATTGAGCTGCGTTTTTGAAAGTCATACACACCCAATGCCGAAAAGAATTTGGCAGAACCGGAGGTCGGCAAGACGTGACTCGGGCCAGCACAGTAGTCGCCCAAGGCCTCAGCACTGTAACGACCCATAAAAATTGCTCCAGCATTGTCGATTGAGTCTAATAAGGCATCGGGATCTTCCACAGAAATCTCCAAATGCTCCGGCGCAATGAGATTGCTAACCTGGGCAGCCTCCTGCAAATCCTTTACCTGAATGAAGATACCTCGGTTACTCATCGATTCGCAGATGATCTCGCGCCTGCTCATAGTAGGCAGCAATCTATCGATACTTTCCTTTACCTCTTCGAGGAAGCTCGCATCACTAGCAATCAATATAGACTGTGCTTGCTCGTCATGTTCCGCTTGAGAGAACAGGTCCATCGCAATCCAATCTGGATTCGTCTTACCGTCGCAGATAATCGTAAGCTCGGAGGGGCCAGCTATCATATCGATACCCACTTCGCCGAAGACTAGCTTCTTCGCCACGGTAACGAAAATATTTCCCGGGCCGGCTATTTTATCTACTTTCTCGATCGTCTGTGTGCCATAGGCAAGCGCTGCTATAGCCTGTGCCCCACCGATGGTATACAGCTGTGTGACGCCAGCAAGAGCGGCGGCTGCAAACACGAGCCGTCCTTCTTCACCGTAGAGGGTAGGAACTGTGGCAGTTATTTCTTTCACGCCAGCAACCTGAGCTGGGATCGCTAACATAAGCATAGACGATGGATAATTCGCCTTTCCCCCAGGGACATACACGCCCACCCGCTTCAGTGGGCTTATCTTCTGACCGTAAACTGAACCACCGGCTTCTTCATAGGTCCATGAATCCTGTTTTTGTTTCTCGTGATAGGTCCTTATTCGCCCGGCAGCATGGGTTAGCGCATCGCGCTGCTCCTTTGAGATGCTATCCAGAGCTTCCTGCATCTGCTCAGGAGACACCAATAGATCGCCCATTGATTCTGCGCCGAAGTCGAATTGATTCGTATATTCCAACACCGCAGCATCGCCTCGAGTCTTTACCTGTTGCAGAATGTCGCTAACGGTAGTAGTAACTTCGTCGGATACGATCATATCGCGCTGCAATAATTTCGCGAGGCGATTCTCAAAGTCAGGCTCAGATGTATTCAGACGATTAAGAGTAATATTGCTATTGGGCATGATAGATAGTGCTTGTCAGAAGGTAAAAGTCAGGAGGTAACTGTCTTTGAAAAAGCGTTCTTTACTTCTTGTCCACTGCGTCGGCCAGTTGAGCCAAAATTGCTCGTATCTGGGTATTCTTAATTTTCATCGATGCCTTGTTCACGATAATTCGCGAACTAATCTGCGCAATCAACTCGAGCGGCTCCAGGCCATTAGCCTTTAGAGTTTTTCCTGTATCCACGATGTCTACAATGGCATCGGCCAAACCCATCATTGGTGCCAATTCGAGCGCGCCGTTTAATTTGATAAGATCAATCTGTCTACCTTGTTCTGCAAAATACTTCTTGGCAATATTGGTAAACTTCGTCGCCACCTTTAATCTGCCTTGTACTGGTTTAGCATTGACCGGCCCTGCAGTCATCATCTGGCAGGCTGCCATCTTAAGATCCAATGGCTCGTAGAACCCTTCATCTCCGTACTCAAGCAACAGGTCTTTACCTACAACTCCCATGTCTGCGCTGCCAAACTCTACATAGGTTGGAACATCACTGCCCCTGATCACCATGAGTTTGATGTTCTGGGAATTGGTGTCGAAGATTAATTTGCGACTCTTGCTAATATCTTCAGCGGGCACAATGCCGGCCTGCTCAAATAAGGGCAGCACTTCATCCAAGATACGGCCCTTGGTTAGGGCTATGACAAGTTGATCAGAGTTCATATTGAATAGCGTTTTTTTGAATAAGTTTCATGAGAAGGCACAGTATCAGGAGATTGTTAGTACCCTTTAAGAAGGCACCCGCCGGATCGTAGCACCTAGAAGCTGAAGTTTCTCTTCGATACACTCGTAGCCGCGATCGATATGATAAATGCGATCCACAACAGTTTCGTTTTCGGATACTAGCCCAGCGATGATTAGACTTGCCGAAGCTCTCAGGTCTGTCGCCATAACTGGCGCGCCTTTTAATGCATCGACCCCTTTTACTATAACGGTATTTCCTTCTACTGCTATATCGGCGCCCATTCGATTCATTTCGTGAACGTGCATGAAACGATTCTCGAAAACAGTTTCCGTGATCGATCCAGTACCATCTGCTATCGCATTAAGCGCGGTAAATTGTGCCTGCATATCCGTAGGGAAAGCAGGGTAAGGAGCTGTTCGCAGGGATACAGACTTAGGACGCTTGCCATGCATGTTCAATTCGATCCAGTTATCGCCCACCTTTATGTCGGCGCCGGCCTGCTCCAATTTGCTAAGCACCGCTTCGAGAATATCAGGCCGCGTATCTTTAACCTTAATATGCCCGCGCGTTGCTGCAGCAGCAATTAAATAGGTGCCCGTCTCGATGCGATCCGGCATCACCGAGTAGCTACAACCGTGGAGTTCTTTCACGCCTGTAATTGTAATAGTATCGCTGCCCTGCCCCGATATAATCGCGCCCATCTTCACTAAACAATTGGCTAGATCTACAACCTCAGGCTCCCGCGCTGCGTTCTCAATAATGGTCACGCCATCTGCCAGAGTAGCTGCCATCATGACATTCTCTGTTCCCGTTACAGTTACGATGTCCATAAAGATATGAGCACCCTTCAGCCTTCCTTCAACAGAAGCTTTGATGTAACCGTCCTCGACCACAATATCCGCACCCATTGACTGCAAGGCCGAAATATGGAGATTTACTGGCCGGCTACCTATAGCACAACCGCCTGGCAGCGCAACTTCTGCCTCGCCATAGCGCGCTAATAATGGCCCCAACACCAAGATCGATGCCCGCATTGTTTTAACCAACTCATAGGGCGCGCTAAAATGTTTGATCGTGCTGCTATTCACTTCGACATTCAATTTCTCGTCGATTACAGGCTCCACGCCCATACACCCAAGTAATTCGATCATCGTAGTGATATCGAACAAATGCGGTAAATTACAAATCTGCACCGTTTCGCGAGTAAGGAGAGTAGACGCCAGAATAGGTAGAGCGGAATTCTTTGCACCTGCAATTCGAATCTCGCCCTGAAGGCTTACGCCTCCCTTGATTAGTAATTTGTCCATTGATTTTCTCGGCGGGAAAAATGTGTATTCAGGAGGCCTGGCTTTCGTTCACAGTCATCAGGTTCATAGTGACTGCGTGAATGGCTCCACTGGTTATGTGCTCGTTCAAAATTTTGTAAATGGTTTGTTGCCGTTTTACGGCATTCAATCCTTCGAACACATCGCCTATGACTGTTACAAAATATTTGCCATCGCCGCCATCAACGGTCACCTGACAATCGGAAAGCTCTACATCAAGCAAAGTGGTAATCTGACTAGCGTCCAATCTAATACTCCGACTTACTTCCAGTTATCTAATACGGCATCGATATCATTGTTATTCTGACCCATCAACGCTGAAAATTGAGTAAAGTACTGTCTACCCAAATTGATGCCAACTAAGCTAAGATTCTTGAGTTTCCACTCATCGTTTTCATTAAGAAACATTTGATACTGCAACTGCAAATTAGTATCACCACCACGCAGCTCCATACCTACTATGGTATCGGCACGCGGATCGGCATCTGCATTATTTGATGGAAGGAAGGCTAATTCTTGCCCTTCGTAGGAAACCAAGGAAGCGCCGTAAAAACGCGTCAGCGTTGCCCTTAATATATCGGCAAAACGATCCTTCTGCGCGTCGCTTGCGGATTCGGCATAGCGGTTCATAACCACCACCGCGACAGCATTGAAATCCACTATAGAATTGAGCACTTCCTCAATAGCCCCGAAGTAGCTATCTCGATCAGTAAGAAATAGTCCGCGAGACTCCTGTACCGTACTCAATAGGTTCATTACCCCAATCTCAGCCGTTTCAACAGCCGTGTATTGTTGTCCATAGCTGAGTGCTGGCAACATCCCCACAAAGGCGAGGGCAACTACGAATTTATTCAATGATTTCATTTGCTTATCCTTAATCGTTACTCCAAGCTAAGTCCTAGAACCCGCTAAGGGAATACCTACAGCACTAAAATACAGAAAAAGAGCTGAATGCGGACTGAACCTCTATAGAGCAGTTGGGCAGTTTACATGAAATGCACAGTTCAATAAATTATTACTTGCAAAGCTCCCCAAAGAATCTTCTAATTGGCCGCTTCTTCTCGGCATTAAGAATACTTCGTATATGTTTCTCGACACGGTCATCATCGTTCTCGGATTTATTGGTTTAATCTGGGGAGCGGACAAGTTTGTGTTTGGCGCGTCAGTCCTCGCGCGACACTTTGGGGTTTCCCCATTGATGATTGGCCTCACTATCGTTGCGTTCGGCACGTCAGCCCCTGAAATTTTTTCTTCAGCTGTTTCTTCGCTTAACGGTAAGCCAGAATTGGCTATCGGCAATGCGCTGGGCTCCAACCTTTTCAATATAGGGGTGGCTCTCGGCGTTGCTGCAATGATTAGCCCACTTAAGCCACCTGAGTCGCTAGTCAGCAAAGAAATTCCAGCGCTGCTTCTCGTCACCTTCGTTACCGGTATTTTATTTTTGGATCTCTTCCTTGGCGTATTCGATGCCATAGTATTCATACTCGTTACCATCTATTTTGGCTATAGGTTATTCCGCAAGAAGGTTAAGACAGGATCGCCAGCAGATCTCAATGACGAAAATATTGGCGAGGTAAATAGCCTGCAAGCTGCTGCCTATATGGTATTAGGGCTCGCACTCCTAGTATTGAGCGCAGAGGCTCTCGTGGCAGCAGCCACATCTATTGCCGAGTCTCTTGGCGTCTCTACGGCGATCATCGGCCTTACCGTTGTCGCTCTAGGGACTAGTCTTCCCGAATTAGCCGCATCGGTCACCTGCGTCCTGAAAGGGCATCATGACCTTGCGATTGGCAACATTGTTGGATCGAACATTCTAAATTTACTCGCAGTACTGCCTTTCCCCGGCTTGTTTGCAGCAGGCGCGATCGAACCTGCGCTCCTCTATCGAGACTTTACTGGCGTACTAATACTTACTCTCATGCTAGCCTACTTCTGCTATACAGGCGTCAAGAAGGGCAAGATGATCAGCAGATTCAATGGCGCTGTTTTCATGTCGCTCTATCTTGGCTGGTTTAGCGTCATGCTTTACCAGATTTAAACAGACTCTCTCCAAAGTAGTCTGACGCACTCGCCTAAGGTATAATCTGGTCACTATGAACTCCGATTCCCCCCTCATTTCCAGCGCTCTAAGAACTATAGAGATAGAGAGCGCTGCCATCAGTGAACTGCTCAATCGTATCGATGCGGACTTCGTTAAGGCCTGCGAGATTATATTGGCTTGTGAAGGGCGCGTAGTGGTGATCGGCATGGGCAAATCCGGTCATATTGGTAAGAAAATAGCCGCCACGCTTGCCAGTACCGGCACCACAGCCATGTACGTACACCCAGCTGAGGCCAGTCACGGCGATATAGGCATGATAACCGCCCAAGATGTTGTGCTCGCGATATCAAATTCAGGTACCACAGGGGAAATATTATCCCTGCTGCCGATACTGAAACGAAAAGGCATTCCCCTAGTAAGCTTAACTGGCGACAAGCAGTCTGAATTGGCTGAGGCTGCGTCGGCAAACTTAGATGCAGCAGTGGATGAGGAAGCCTGCCCCCTCGGGCTAGCTCCAACATCGAGTACTACCGCTGCACTAGTACTTGGCGATGCATTAGCAATGGCCTTACTAGAAGCTCGCGGCTTTACTCGCGATGACTTTGCCATCTCTCATCCAGGTGGAAATCTTGGCAGACGCCTCTTAGTAAAAGTACGAGATGTTATGCACTCTGGCGATGCTATTCCGAAAGTCATGACCGGCACATCCCTTCCTGAAGCACTACTTGAAATGAGCAGCAAAGGCTTTGGTCTAACAACTATAGTAGATGAAAGTGGAAATCTTCTTGGCGTCTTCTCAGACGGGGATTTACGACGCACGATAGATTCCGGAAAAAATATACAAACAATCACCATCGACGAAGTTATGTCGCCAAGTTTTAAATACATTGACGCCAATGCTCTTGCAGCGGAAGCGGCTAGAATAATGCAAGAGTCGAATGTGTATGTGCTAATCGTTAAGAGTGAGTCTCAACCGGTGGAGGGCATGTTGAAAATGCATGACCTATTACAGTCGAACGTAGTTTAGCCTGGATGGATTCTATGATTTTTAGTAACAGTGAAGAAAAGGCTATCGAATCTGCCAGCAAGGTCAAACTACTACTACTCGATGTTGATGGTATCCTCACCGATGGCAGGCTCTATTTCTCCAATTCAGGCGAGGAAAGCAAAGCCTTCCACAGCCTCGATGGCCACGGCATAAAAATGCTGCTGCTGGCGGGCATACCTGTCGGAATTATCACTGGGCGAAAATCAAATATAGTCACTAAGCGTGCCGCCGATCTAGGCATAGATATCCTTTATCAGGGCCGCGAAGATAAAATCGATGTCCTAAAAGAAATAATTGCTAATAAGGGAATTGAAGCACACGCTATTGCTTATGCAGGAGATGACCTGCCTGACCTGCCAGTGCTACAAGCCGTTGGATTAAGCTTCTCAGTTCCTGGCGCTCACCCCGATGTAAAAGGGGCGGTAAGCGCGATCACCGCACGCGGCGGCGGCGAAGGTGCAGTCAGGGAAATTACTGATTTCATCTTAAATGCACAAGCCAATCACTAGCCTTTTCTCAGCGCTAGAGCCCGATGACTCACCCGATAATTTGGACCACCAAAGCCGCAAATTCGTGTTAGGCTTCAACTACTTGCAACCAATTCCAAGCGCGAACAAATTATGCAAAGGATAGGCCTCATTATTGTTCCAGGAGTAATCGCAATAGCCCTGTTCGTCGGCATAAATTCGTTTGATACCTTGAGCAATGAAGCAGACGCTCCTATCACCAGTTCAAGCCTAGACTTCAGTGCTTATTCCGAAGGCATCAATACAATACTTTACGATTCGCAAGGCAATGTAAACTACACTCTACAGGCACAGCGCCAAGTTCACTACAATGATGACAGCACTGAGCTTGAAAAGCCTTTCATTCGCCTGTATCAAAATGGCGATTCGCGCTGGAACATCGCAGCAAACTCGGGCAGGATTCCCGCCGCCGAAACAAGCGCCGACGGGACAGTCGAAAAGATAGAACTACTCGGTGATGTTCAAGTCTACCTGTCTCTTATACACATCTGACGCTGCCGACGAATAGAGAGGTGTAGATC
>CAJXQP010000012.1 GCA_913058275.1 uncultured Gammaproteobacteria bacterium
AATAGAATTCAGCGTTTGGGTCCAATCAATCTGGCTGCCATCGACGAATACTCGCAGCAGTCAGAGCGCAAGGTCTATCTAGACAAGCAGAATGCAGACCTAGAGAGGGCGCTGGACACTCTTGAGAATGCTATTCGCAAGATCGATAAGGAAACTCGGTCACGCTTTAAAGATACTTTCGACAAGATTAACGCTGGCCTGCAGAATCTGTTTCCAAAAGTTTTTGGTGGCGGCCACGCTTATCTGGATATGACTGGCGAAGATTTGCTGGATACCGGTGTTGCTATTATGGCGAGACCGCCGGGTAAGCGTAATAGCACGATCCATCTACTGTCAGGTGGTGAAAAAGCGATGACCGCGATCGCGTTAGTGTTCTCAATTTTCCGCCTGAACCCGTCGCCATTCTGTATGCTGGATGAGGTTGATGCCCCTCTGGATGACGCGAATGTTGGGCGTTATGCGAATCTGGTTAAGGAGATGTCCGAGAATGTGCAGTTCATCTTCATCACACACAACAAGATCACTATGGAGATGGCGAACCAGCTTCTAGGCGTGACTATGCACGAGCCTGGTGTGTCTAGAATCGTCGCCGTTGATATCGAAGAGGCAGCCGAATTGGCTGCTATGTAGCACCTAGGTATCCCCTCTTGCATCCTGCGGGGCGCATTCTTGCGCGCCGCAACTCAAATAGCCTGTTTCTATGCTAAAGAAAATACGGTAACTGTCAGATAACATTAAAAATTTTCACGTTTTTAACACATTCTTATCGAGTATTGTAGATTTCCTATGAATGGACGCGAATTAGTCATCTTATTGTTGGGCTTAGCCATAGTTGCTGTGGTGCTTAGAGGCCTATATGTTGCGATCAATGCCCGCCGTGGTCAGATCAAGTCAGCCATCGATAAGAATATCCCTCAAAACGTCGACCTTGAATCTCTAGAGCTCGCGGAACTGCCTGGCGGCGGTGCCCGGGTTGTTACTCGTTCGTTAGAAGAAGTGAACCGACAGAATAATGCTCTGGACAGAGCGGAAACGAAGGCGCAATTCCTTAACCTGACTGACGCGGAGATTGATGGCCATATCCCCGTGCTGATGGATGCTGTTGAGCTGTCTCAGACTACAGTGGCAAGGGAAATTCCCGCACAAGAGTACCAGCAGGAAGTGGAGGTCGTAGAAGATTTTGAATCCGAGTCGACGATGGTTGAAGAGCCTGTTGTGGAAGAGGCAGTCGACTACGCCCCGCGAGAGCAATACGGGCACGGCGAAGAAACCGAGGAAGACGATTTCAGTACTCCTGTTAGCCATGAGCACAGTATCGGTGAAGACTGGGACGAAGATGAAATTGAGGCAGAAATAGAAGCCGATTTTGTCGAGCCGCAAGTCCCGCAGCAACACGTTGTTGGAAATGAGGGCGACTCAGTTTCTACGTCACTCGACTATGGTGGTGATGATAATGAAAAAGAGCTAGACGAGGATGAGATTAAAAGCAACGTGGACACAATGAGTTCGATCGCACCAGACTACGTTGAAGAGTCAGAGATAGAGGATGAAGTTGTAGCGCTTAGTATGGAAGACGAGGAGACTACAGATGATGACAGTTATGAAGATCATGTAGAAAGCAATTTCGATGATGTCTTCAGTGAGCAAACCGAACTCGACGAACAAGAATTAGTAAATGAACAAGAGGCCGAAGAAGAGCAGCCGGCACTATTTGATGCTGATAGTAGCGCGAACGATTTTTCGATGTCAGCTGGCGAACGCATAGGCGTTAATCCCCCGTCTCTTGATCAGGCTAATCAGTCTAGTCTTTTCGAGGAGATCGATGAAACTACAGAAGACGCTGTGGATATGCCAAAGAGCCGCTCTCTATTTTCTCTGTTTGGGCGTAAGTCGAAGCAGGGGCCGGAATCAGTAGATCAAGCTACGCTTGAAACAGCCAAAACCGAGATTGAGGCACTTCCAGAAGACGAATCCGATGATGTGCTTTTTGAGGAAGTGCCTGCACAAGTAGATATTGAAGAATTTGCGCATGAAGTGCCTGTAGTTGTAGATCAAATTGTCGATGAAGAGATCATCGATGAATTGGATCAGAAGCGCGCAGCCAGTTTAGAGATTGATCTACCAGAGCAGAAGACGCAAGCCGATGAATTCGAACACTCGGAAGTATTGGTGCTCAATGTTACGGCGAAACACGGCAGGGTGTTCGCGGGCGATGACTTGTTACAAGTCTTGATCACATCAGGGCTAAAGTTTGGCGATATGAATATATTTCACAAGCGACTTAGTAGGGAGCATCAGAGTACGGTTATTTTCAGCGTCGCCAATATGCTGAATCCCGGGACCTTCGATCTTAATAACATGGACGAGTTCACCACGCTGGGCATCAGCTTCTTTCTAGCATTGCCAACGCCCATCAACAATCTAGATGCCTTCGAGCAAATGCTGGTTGTAGCGCAAGAAATTCGTGATACGCTGGGCGGAGATCTTAAAGATGATCACAGAAACGGCATGACCGGGCAGACCATTGAGCATTATCGTCAGCGCATTCGAGACTTCGAATTACGCCGTCTCAAGGCAGCAGCCGCACGCGGTTAAAGTAAGTACTGTTTTTGAACCAAGTCTCAGAACTAAACCTCAGAACTAACCCCTATGGCAGTTCCTGAAAAAATCCTAACCGAAGTAGCTACTCTCCGGCAGCAGATCGAGCATCACAATCGCTTGTATCATTCATTTGACGCGCCGGGAATTCCTGATGCCGATTTCGACGCCTTGCTGCGGCGTCTCGAAGAACTAGAAATCAAATACCAACTACTCGACGAAGCATCGCCATCACAGCGTGTTGGCGGTGAGGCGATTGCAGGTTTCACTCAAATCAGACATGAAATTGCCATGCTCTCGTTGAACAAGGTGTTCGATGAGGCCGACCTACAATCATTCGAGACACGTCTCAAGAAACGCTTAGAGACAGAGTCGAGTATTCAATACAGTTGTGAGCCCAAGGTGGATGGCATCGCAGTTAGTCTGTTGTACAAAGATGGGATGTTAGAGCAGGCAGCCACTCGTGGAGACGGCGTTACTGGGGAAGACATTACTCATAACGTGCGTACTATAAGTAGTATCCCACTCGAGCTAAAACAGAAAAAGAAAAATACCGTTATTGAAATCCGAGGCGAAATATTTCTTGGTAAAGACGGCTTCAAGAAGCTGAATGAAACCTCTGAGAAAGAGGGTGGGAAAATATTTGTCAATCCGCGCAACACGGCAGCAGGTGCGATTCGACAGCTAGATCCTAAGAAGGCAGCGAAGATACCTCTGAAGATGTATTGCTACAGCGTCGGTCTAGTCGAAGGTATCAGGCTGCCCAAGACATTGAGTGAGATTTTTACCTTGATCGAGAAATGGGGGCTTCCTGTGAACCCAGACCGGAGTGTAGAGAAGGGCGTCGATGCCTGTCTTACCTATTGTTTAGAGCTGCTAGCAAAGAGAAAAAACCTGCCGTATGAGATCGATGGCGCCGTCTTGAAGGTAGACGATCTGGAACTCCAGCTGCAGCTAGGCACTAACGCGCGCAGCCCGCGCTGGGCTATGGCCTATAAATTTCCAGCCGAAGAAAAATCTACAACGGTACTCGATGTTGAATTCCAAGTAGGAAGAACCGGCACCATTACACCGGTAGCCAGGCTTGAGCCGGTCTTCGTGGGTGGTGTTACCGTGAGCAATACTACTCTGCATAATATGGACGAAATCGAACGCCTAGGGCTGCGAATCGGCGATCGAGTGATTGTTCGTCGCGCGGGGGACGTAATTCCTAAGGTCGTCAAGGTCATTCCCCATGACGCTGCTAAGAAGATAAAAAGAAGATCCATCTCGATTCCTCAGGTGTGTCCGGCTTGTGCATCTGCTGTCGTGAAAGATGGAGACGTACTTTATCGGTGCAGCGGCGGAATAATCTGTCCGGCACAGCGTAAGGAATCTATAAAGCATTTCGCTTCCCGCAGCGCGATGGATATAGAGGGTCTCGGAAACAAGCTTATAGAGCTACTCGTAGACAAAGAGCTTATTACGAGCGTGGCGGACATCTATAGGCTTTCGGCCGCACAGCTTGCCAGTCTTGAGCGGATGGGTGAAAAGTCGGCGGCGAACATAGTTGCTGCTATACAAAAGAGTAAGCAGACGAGTCTGCCACGGTTTCTATTTGCGCTGGGCATAAGAGAGGTGGGAGAGGCAACTGCATTACAGCTAGCCACCCATTTCGGCATTTTAGAGAGCATCATTGCCGCTGATCTAGATAGCCTAGTGCAAGTATCTGATGTCGGCCCAATAATGGCGGAGCATATTCGGGTATTTTTTAGTAATAGTGACAACGTCGAGATGATCAAAGAATTGCAGGACAGCGGTGTGACATGGCCAGTCATAGAACCTAGTCACGACGATTCAGCAAAGCCGTTGCTGGGAGAAATCTACGTACTGACGGGCACCCTCGAACAAATGTCCAGGAGCGAGGCGAAGGCCAAGTTGATAGCTTTGGGAGCGAAGGTAGCTGGGAGCGTTTCGAAGAATACCTCTTGTGTAGTTACAGGGCCTGGCGCTGGATCAAAACTCGCGAAAGCGGAAGAATTAGGCATTAAAATTCTCGATGAAGTGGAATTTATTGTGCATCTTGATGCTCTAACTGCTTAATATTCAGGTTATCTGAATAAACTGATGTAATTGAATTGAAACATGATGAAATATCATAAGACAAACATTGCCTGTGTGCCTTTGCTAGCATCATTGCTAGCCGCCTGTGCCAGTTCGCCTCCAGAAAGCGTCGCAGACATCTGCTCCATATTCGAGGATCGCAGAGGGTGGTATAACGCTGCTAAGAGTGCAGAGCTGCGCTGGGGCATTCCAGTGTCGGTAAACATGGCGTTTATCTATCAAGAGTCTTCTTTCCAGTCTCGCGCGAAGCCGGATAGAAACAAATTCTTATGGATTTTCCCGGGCCGTCGGCCGAGCTCTGCCTATGGCTACGCGCAGGCACTCGATGAAACCTGGCTCGAATATGAACAGAATTCGGGCAACAGCCGTGCGTCGCGTAGGAATTTCTCAGACGCCATCGATTTCGTGGCTTGGTATAACGCGAACTCCACACGGATAAGTAACATCTCGAATAATAATGCTATGCATCTTTATTATGCCTACCACGAGGGCAACGGCGGCTACCAGCGCGCTACCTACAGGAATAAACAGTGGTTGATAGACACCGCCGCCCGCGTGCAGGTGAACTCAAGCCGATTTGCGGTACAGTTAGATGGATGTAGACGAGAATTAGACAAGGACTGGTTTCAGCGCCTCATTTCCTAGTAGACTCCCTTCCCAATGATGGGCATCTCGATTGAACATTGTCGATAGGGGCCAATGCTAGGTTCTGGATTAGCAGGTTTTACGGCAAACTAATTTATCAGCAGTAACGAGTACTAATATGAGTTGGTGGGGAAAGGTAGTAGGCGGTACATTCGGCTTCATGATGGGCGGGCCCTTGGGTGCAGTCTTAGGCGCAGCCCTTGGCAATTACTTCGACGGGGGACTAGATGGCCTCTCACTGGATGATTCGCTGGGTCTAGGCGCTACTGAGCGCGTGCAGTCAGTATTCTTTACCACGACGTTCGCGCTGATGGGCTATGTCGCTAAGTCCGACGGTAAGGTCACAATCGATGAAATCGCCATGGCGGAAAGAGTCATGGAGCAGATGCGTCTGAATTCTCAGCAACGCACAGTAGCCATCAACCTCTTTAACGAAGGAAAAAAGCCAGACTTCCCTATACACGAGGTGCTTGCGCAATTTAAACGAGAGAGCTTTCGGCGAAGAAATTTAATACAGATATTTCTAGAGATTATAGTGGCTACCGCCTTCGCGGATGGCCGACTGGATGCGCGCGAGAAAACCTTAATTGAGGGGATCGCTAGCGACCTAGGCTACTCGAAACCTGAGTTCGACGCGCTGATTAGTCGCTTGTCTGGTCAGGCTCACTTCGCTGATAGCGCTTCCTATAAGGACAAGCTTAAGGCGTCGTACGAATTGTTAGGCGTATCGCCTGATTGCAGTGAGCCTGAGCTGAAGAAGGCCTATAGACGGCAGATGAATCAGCATCACCCGGATAAACTAGTGGCAAAAGGCTTGCCAGAAGAGATGATCGATATAGCGACTGAAAAGACGCAAGCGATTAAGGCCGCCTACGATCTAATCAAAGAACAGCGGTAAATACATCACCGAAACGTATTGTTGATGTCGTTGAGCGCTTCACTGCCTGGGCATAATTCTTGATTGCCGAGGCTGTTTAAAGGCTTATCCACGGTCTCCTGCAATTCGTGTAAGTCAGACGTAGACTGGTTGATATACAGTAGGCCGGTCGCGATCTTGCCTTGCTTCTTATAGGCATTGATGTGATGCAAAGCGTTCTCTTTATCTGACGGATCGTAGTCGTTACTTGTTTTATGTAAGTGGATGGCCGACCCGTCGTGCAGGGTTATTTCCTTTTCCTTACCTGCTCCGTAACTCGCTGTAATCTCCTCGCGCATTGGCACGAAGTCTACTTCACTTAGAGCGATATGATTCTCCCAGGTGTTTTTGTAACCATGTGTCGAAAGATCTGTGTTGTTGAATGTCACGCAGGGTGAGATCACGTCGATAAACGCGAAGCCCTTATGTGAGAGGCCTGCCTGAAGTAGGGGGATTAGTTGTTTCTTGTCTCCCGAAAAGCTGCGGGCAACAAAGCTTGCACCCAGTTCGATTGCGAGCGTAGCCATATCGATATTGTCGAACTGACTTTCTTCGCCTGACTTGGTTCTCGAGCCAAGATCGGCTGTAGCTGAAAGCTGACCTTTGGTAAGACCGTAGGTGCCATTGTTAGCTACGATGTACAGCATGTTTATGCGACGCCTAACGATATGGCAGAATTGCCCAAGCCCGATTGAAGCGCTGTCGCCATCGCCTGAAACCCCAACGTAGTAGAGTTCCTTGTTTGCAATATTAGCGCCAGTCGCAACGGAAGGCATGCGCCCGTGCACTGAATTAAACCCGTGTGCTTTGCTGAGAAAGTAAGAAGGGATTTTCGAGGAACAACCGATGCCGGAAATCTTGGCAACTCGATGTGGTTCTAGAGACATTTCGGCAGCGGCCTGAATGATAGCCGCGCTGATTGAATCGTGCCCGCAACCCCCACAAAGAGTAGTCAGAGTACCTTCATAATCTCTGCGCGTTAGACCGATATCATTGGTCTGCATCTGTGGGTGTTTGAATTTTGGTTTATTAATATAACTCATAATCGCTGCCGTTTTACGCGGGAATTTCGCCGCTTGCATTCATATCGGTCATGGAATTGAGAATTGACTTCTCGATGTGTTGCGCAGTAATTAACACGCCATCGTAACTGAGAATCGAATGCATTTTTTCTTCATGAATATTGCATTCAATCTTAAGAAGACTCTTCAATTGCGCGTCACGATTCTGCTCTATTACAAAGACGAGTTCGTGGGCGTCAAAGAATTCCGTCACGCTATCGTGGAAAGGGAATGCACGGATACGCATCGTATCCGGCGTTATGCCTTTCTTTGCTAAGCTATCGAGAACTTCATTAATGGCGCTAGTTGTAGTGCCTATAAACGCCAAGCCTAAATTATTTGAAGTTCTCTCGGAAAATTCTGGTTCCGGAAGATAGTTCACAGCCGTCTTCATTTTAAGAGTCAACCTATCCATGACCTCAGCGTATACGGTGCCATCTTCGGTGTAGGCGGCATAGGAGTCATGGGAGCTGCCACGAGTAAAGTAACTGCCCTTATGAGGATGAGTGCCGGGATAGGTCCGGTAGGGTATGCCGTCGCCGTCGGAATCGAGATAGCGCCCATATCGTTCAATTTCTTCTAACTGCTCTGCGTTGAGTACCTTGCCTCTATCGTAGCGACTCTTGTCATCCCAATTAAGTGGATCACAAATTTGTTCGTTCATGCCGAGTTCTAGGTCGCTCATCACTATTACCGGAGATTGAATCCGGTCTGAAATATCGAACGCACTTGCTGCATAGTCGAAACATTCGCTAGGATTCCCGGGAAACAGGAGCACATGTTTGGTGTCGCCATGAGAGGCGTAGGCACAGCAGAGTAGGTCGCCCTGTTGTGAGCGTGTCGGCATGCCGGTAGACGGGCCAACTCGTTGAATATTAAACAGCACGATAGGCACTTCAGAGAAGTACGCGAGTCCGAGAAATTCTTGCATCAATGAGATGCCTGGGCCACTGGTTGCAGTAAATGCGCGGGCCCCATTCCAGCCTGCGCCAATCGCTATGCCTATCGCTGCAAGTTCATCCTCGGCCTGTACGATAGAGTATTTTTTCTTGCCGGTACCTGCATCGATGCGCAGACGGTTGCAGTACTTAGTGAAGCTATCTACTACCGATGTTGAAGGAGTCAGCGGATACCAAGCGGCAACTGTGGCGCCACCGTAGACACAACCTAGACCAGTGGCGGTATTGCCGTCCATCAGAATCTTACCTTTGTTTTTCTCGCTTTTTTCCAGCCGTAGGTTGAGCGGGCATTCAAAATTATCGCTAGCGTATTGGTGGCCGAGTTCCAATGCATGAATATTCGGCAGGATAAGCTTTTCCTTGCCGCGAAACTGATCGCCGACCAGCTCGGTTAACACTTTGAAATCGATATTGAGAAACGCGGAGAGAGCGCCGACGTAGACGATGTTCTTGAATAGTTGCCGCTGCGTTGGTTTCTCAAATTCTTCCAGGCAAATATCTTTGAGGGGGATCGGAAGGTAAGTCACATCGTCGCGTAGCAATTCATTTGCTAAGATTTTCGAGGAGTCATACAAGACATAGCCACCTGACACTACTGAGGCGATATCTTTGCCTATGGTCTGCTCGTTCATGGCAACGATAAGGTCGACACCTTCGCGCCGTCCCAAATAGCCGTTCTCGTTGATCCTCACCTCAAACCAAGTAGGTAATCCCTGGATGTTGGAAGGGAATATATTATGCGGGCTAATGGGTATTCCCATGCGAAACACGGCCTTCGCGAACATGCCATTGGCACTCGCGGAGCCGGAGCCGTTTACGTTCGCAAATTTGACTACGAAGTCATTGACCTTGGTTAGGCTGGTGACCTTGGAGCTTTGAATTAACTCTGACATGCGTCTTCCGCTTTGGCCGTATTGAATAAATATTTGTGCATGTCCCAGGCGTTGGTGGGGCAGCGCTCGGCGCATAAACCACAGTGCAGACACAAGTCTTCATTCTTTGCCATGATGCGTCCGGTGCCTGCTAGCAGACCGGAAACGTATAGATCTTGTTCAGCATCCTCGGCTGGCGCTAGAAGGTTTTTCCTGAGCTCGGGCTCATCCTGATTCTGGGTAAATGTGATGCAGTCGGTAGGGCAGATATCCACACAGGCATCACACTCGATACAGAGTTTGTCGGTGAATACGGTTTGTACATCGCAGTTCAGGCAGCGCTTCGTCTCGTTGAACGCAAGTTGTTCATCGAAGCCGAGTTCTACCTCGATGTTGATATCGTTCAGCGTGGCTTGTTTGTCGGCATGAGGTACCGCGAAACGCAGGTCATCGCTAATGTCGTTTTTGTAAGACCACTGGTGGATGCCCATCTTCTGGCTGCTAAGATTAGTAAGCGGATCCGGACGCTTGGTGATGTCTAGCTTCTCGCACTGCATATGGATCGATACGGCTGCGTCGTGCCCATGTGCAACGGCGGTAATGATATTGTCGGGCCCGAGAGCAGCATCGCCGCCAAAGAAAACTTTTTCATGGGTCGATTGGAATGTGGACTTGTTAAGGACTGGCACTTCCCATTGGTCAAACTCGATGCCTAGGTCTCTTTCTACCCACGGGAAACTATTCTCCTGCCCAATGGCGCAGAGCACGTCATCACAGGGTAATATCGCGGGCTCTTCTCCAGTTGGTACGAGTCTTCGTCTGCCATTCTCATCGATTTCTTTGCGAACTTTTTCAAATTCCATAGCGACGAGTTTGCCGTTCTCAATGACATAGCGTTTCGGTACGTGGAAGTTCAGTATAGGTATGTCTTCGTTCATCGCATCTTCGATTTCCCAAGGCGAAGCCTTCATCTCTTCGAAGCCGCTACGTACTACCACACTTACCGATTCACCGCCGATGCGTTTGGAAGTTCTGCAACAGTCCATCGCGGTGTTGCCGCCGCCGAGTACAAGTACGTTCTTTCCCACGCTCGTAATATGTTCGAAGGCAACGCTGGCGAGCCATTCGATGCCAGTATGTATATTGTCCTTTGCATCTTCATGCCCCGGTAGATCCAACCACTTGCCCAGAGGCGCGCCGGTGCCAACAAATACGGCGTCGTAACCTTCGGCCAAAATGTCACGCATGCTAGTAATCTCTTCACCGAAGCGGCAATTAACACCCATTTCGAGAATGTAATTTAGTTCCTCGTTTAACACTTCTGCGGGAAGCCTAAATCTAGGAATCTGAGTGCGCATGGCTCCGCCGCTAAGAGAGTCTTTTTCAAACAGGGTGATCTCATAACCGAGTGGCATGAGGTCTCGCGCAACAGTCAGAGAGGCAGGGCCGGCCCCGATGAGGGCAATATGTTTGCCGTTCTTTTTCTTCGGTATTAGAGGGAGACGATTTGTAATGTCAGATTTATAGTCGGCGGCAACTCGTTTCAATCGACATATGGCAACAGGTTCTTCTTCGACTCGTCCACGTCTGCATGCAGGCTCGCAGGGACGATCGCAGGTGCGTCCGAGGATGCCGGGGAACACATTCGATTGCCAGTTGATCATATAGGCATCGGTATAGCGCTTCTCGGCTATCAAACGTATGTATTCGGGGACAGGGGTGTGGGCGGGACAGGCCCACTGGCAGTCTACAACTTTATGAAAGTAATCGGGATCGGCTATATCAGTCGGTTTCATTGCTAACCGGATTTCCTTTTTAGTCTTATTTTGGTACCTCAGCATCCCAATATCGACAGCAGATGCAGAGCATTAGTATAGGGAATTGAGCCCCAATTGAAAGTAAATATGTCACTCTAGCCTGTAGCGGCAGAACGCTTTCAAGATGAAGCGCTCTCGTGATTAGATTCATACAATTTGTTAAAGATACGCAACTTTGTGATATGTGGTTCCGCCTCGATGGCAGCTTCCAAGTCCCTAGCTATTGTCATCGATAAGACGTCGACGTCGAGCACAAGATCCACTTCAATCGCGCCTCCTAAATAGTGAAGGTCTATTGATGCGATAGAGTGCTGATCTATCAAGCTCTCCCAGCACGCCTTTAAAGATGCCATCACTTGAGTTCGTTCAGGCAATTGCGACTCATCTCCTATGGTCTCGTGTTGAATGGGATCAATGTGAATGAGTACCTCGCAGACGTCAGCGAACTGACTGATAAGTGATTTGTTTGCTAGCTCGCCAAGTTGATGGCCTTCTGATACTGAAATATATGAATTAACCAGCAGCCTAACTTCCAAGATTATTTTTCCACCGGTCGTTCTGCTGCGTAGCTCCGTGATCCCGCGGATTCCATCGATGCTTAATATGCAGGATTCGAATTGTTCTCGGCGCTGTTTCGGGACGGCGGTATCGACGAGCTCAGTCAGGCTGTCGGTGCAAAGTTCCCAGCCTATTTTCGCTATGATTAGGGCAACGAACATACCTGCAACTGTATCCATCCACAGATAGCCCTGACGTGCCCCCAAAATACCGATGAGTACAGCTATTGAAGAGATCGCATCAGTCCTGCTATGCCAGGCGTTTGCTTTAAGGAGGCTGGAATTAAGCTTCTTCGCTACACGCATCGTGAAGTGATATATCCATTCCTTGGTCGCTACGGATATCAGCGCGATAACTATGCCGGCGGCAGCAGGGGTAGGTAGCGGTTCGTTGAGCCGCAGTCGGTTGAAACTGTCATACATCAGGATGGCGGCAGTGATGAAGAAGACGATGCCCATCGCGATTGTGCCCAGAGTCTCGAAGCGGCCATGACCGTATTGATGCTCTGCATCGGGCTCGGCGTTAGCAACACGTGCGACTACTAAAACGAAGATGTCAGTACCGGCATCGGTCAGTGAGTGGATTCCATCTGTGATCAGCGCGAATGAGTTTGTTAGGACGCCGCCCACTATTTTGCCAACCCCGAGCAGCAGATCGAAAAACATGCCAACTAAAGTGACATTTGTGGCTTCTCTTTGGGCTTGTTGTGCATCCATAAAATTACTAGTCTCTACTGCCTATTTTTATTGAGCGATTGGGTTGGATTCAGGCACATCGTGGAGGCTTGAGGTGCGAAGAGGTCAGAGTCAGATGAGGCGTTTTTTGGAATTTAGGAGCCACAAAAAGAAAGCCCAACCACCGGAGGCAGTTGGGCCAAATATACTATCAAGGGAGAGATAAATGAAACAAAACCCACAATTTTGTATTACATCTATCTACACTAACTATGACTAGCCATGTAGAGAAAAGTTCCCGATATTGCCATAGATATCTCAATAGATTTCTAAGCCTCTTATTTTACATTCAAAAGTATCTGCAATAGGTTGTTATTACTATAAATTAATAATTTCTATGTCGTCGATATTCAGACTTTCGGCAGATTCATTGTTGCAGATAATGCCGATACTAGCCTTGTCGGGAACTAAATATTGCTCCGCAACACGCTTTAAGTCACTGATGGTAGTGCCTAGTACCCGTTTTCTGAACTGGCTCCGATGCTCCAAAGTACGACCGAAGACTTGATTGAAATAGGCTTGTTTTGCCTCTCCAGCAGGTGAGGCTGGTTTGTCGAGACTCGCTATGACGCCTAATATTGCCTCTTCCAGCTGATGAGGCTTGTGTTCGGTCGAGATGACCCAGTCTATAGCTGTATCGAAGTCTGCCAGCGTTTCCTGCAGTCGTGGGTCTCGATAGGAGAAGAAGCGGAATGACGCCGAGCTAGCATCTTGACTGGCTCCGCCGCCATAGGCGCCGCCTTGCTCTCGAATTGCCCTATGTAGGTAGCCATTGCGCATGAAGCCGGCCAATACCTGCAAGGCGGCGTTATCTGTATGACCTGAGGCAACGGTAGGATAGGCCTTGGCGCAGAAGTTCACGGCAGTAGTCGTGCACCATGCCTGTCTGACGCTCTCTCTGAGAGGCGGCAATGACAGGGGGCTATCATCCGCGCCGCCAACCGACGCTCCCCAGACACTGTCGATGTCCGTGATTAACTGGCTGCGATGCTCAGGCTCTGCTATCACGAGAAACTCCTTGTTTGCAGCTAGGATTTTTCCATGCAGGGACTTGAACTTGCCCAGTAACTCGATGCGCGAAGCCTTCTGCTCCATCTGCGCCCGCAGCGCTTTGAGCTGCTTGATGCCTTCTAGGCCGCCAGAGCGATGTCCGAGTAGGGCGGTTGGGCTCATGCGACTGCTGGCAAGGCTCATCGCTAGGCTGTGTCCTTGTCCTGTGATGCTGTTTTCCTTGCGTGTACAAATTTGCTCGATGAGTTCTTGCAGTCGTTTATCCTCATCGAAACGAACATCATGAATAGTGCTATGCAGCAATTCAGTTATTTGCAGGTGCTTGTCGGCTAGGCATTTCGATGAGAAGGAGATGATAGCCCTGCTTGATTGCACGTCGTTCAAATCGCTGCGGATACTGCTGAAGCAACTTATACCGCCGCTTACTTGGGCCTGCCAGGCCTGTGTCTCAGCGTAGTCTCGCTCACCGACGCCAAACTCCGTCAGGCAGGTGGTATATAGAGGCAATACATCCAAGAGTTCTTGATCGATTTGCGGTATGGACATTATGACTTGCTGATAGCAGAGCCCATTAGTGCCTTGCCCGTAATAAGTAACTGGGGCATTGCTGCTGCTGAGAACGGTATCGAAGCGGACGGGTTCACTGATGGACTGGGGAACATCCTCAAGGCCAACTTTTGGAAGCAGGCCTGGGTCATCTTCTTCGGTCTGTCGCGCCGCGAGAAGTTTGGCTTGTGTAATGATCGCCAGTTTTTCTTCATCACCTAGCGCGCTCTTGATAGCGGCGAGCCGATCTAGCTCTGCTTGGACCTTGCGTTTCGCTAGCTCTGGATCAGGCTTTAGCGTCAATCTGACTCGATGTGGATTGTCTAGCAGCAGCTTCTGTACGAGATTGGGAATGAATCGGTCGTCCTTGATAAGTTCTCGCAATTCGGCAAGAGCAGGGTCGATATTCAAAAGCTCAATTGGGTCGCCGCGGTGCATTGCAGTGGAGAGACCGGCAAGAATAAGCTGCAGTCCATAAGGGTAGCTGTCACCGGAAATCTCTCGATGATGCAGCTCCAATTGATGCAGAGATGCCTCAACCTGCGAGTAGGGGATACCGTTCTTTACCACGTCTTCTAGAGTCTTGATTATGAGACTCTCTACGGCTTCGCTGGACTGTGTCGTGCAGCCTTCGAGGCCCGCCATCATACTCATCTCACGATTCGAGTCTTCCAATCCGCACATCGGTGATGGAGAGCTGCCTAGCTCACTAGTCTCGAGTGCTCGGAGCAGGGGGCTCGCGCTATTGTCTAGCAAGACGCTAGAAACAAGCTCCGCTCGGAACAACTCGCCAAGGTCGGTGCTGCGCCCCAAGAGCCAGGCGAGGACTACATGGCTTTGCGGTTTATCGGATTCCTCGCTTGCATAGAATTCTTCGACGGATATTGGCGCCAGGTATCTCTTTTCATCTTTTACTTCGATGTTAATGTCCAGCGTGTCGAAATGTGAAAGCGCTTGCTCTTGAAATTTCTCTTGATGATCGAATGCGGATATGTCGCCGAAGGTCATAAAGACGGCATTACTGGGATGGTAATGGCTCTTGTAAAAATCCAGCAGTTGCTGATAGCTGAGATCGGGAATGTGATCGGGCTCGCCACCGCTATTGAAATGATAGGTCGTAGTCGGAAAAACGTATTTGCTGATGGTTTGCCATAAGACGCTATTTGTGGAGCTCATGGCGCCTTTCATCTCATTGAAGACCACGCCCTTATATTGTAGTTCGCTATCCGGATTTTCTGCTTCTGCAAATTCGAGGCGATGTCCTTCCTGCGCAAAATCGAGTTCATGTAGGCGCGAGAAAAACGCTGCATCGAGATATACGGTTAACAGGTTGTTGAAATCTTTCTTGTTTTTGCTGGCGAACGGATAGGCAGTCCAATCGCTGCTGGTGAACGCGTTCATGAATGTGTTCAGCGAGCGCCGAATCATCATGAAGAATGGATCTCTAACAGGGAACTTCTTGCTGCCGCAAAGAGCTGTATGCTCCAGAATGTGCGCGACGCCTGAGGAATCCATAGGAACGGTTCTAAACGCGACGAGGAAGACATTCTCCGTATTTTCGCTGCTCAGGTGGTAGTGCTTTGCCCCCGTCACTGAATGGACATACTCCTCCATAGTGATGTTCAGAGAGCTAATCTCTTCGCTTCGCTGCCATTCGAAAGCTGGGTGTAATTTCGGGGGTTGAACAGAATTGCTGTGCTCGGTGTTAGGAGTACTTACTACGGCCATGCTTAGGGTTGCCTTCTGTAACGTGTATTGCTTAATGGATATCTCGCCGAACGTGCGCGCGCTGCGACATTACGAGGGAGGTGTCTCCAGGCTGAATGTGCCTAGTTTACCTGAGCGAAATTCGTTTAGTAATATTTCTGACGTTTTGTTCAAGTCTGCTCGTCCGCCGCGACCTATGGATCCGCGCTGCTTAGCGAGGGCGTCGAAGAAGGGTTCGGGCTCAGTGACGGAGCCGGGTAAAGCGTATCGCTCGACTAGGCGCTCGGGATAGTCCCGCAGCAATAGCTCGGCGAGGAACCAGGCAATGTCTGCGACTTCTACTGCTGTACTTCGAATCGTGCCTGTAATTGCCAATCTGTAGGCGCTCTCTTGGTCTTCCAGCTTCGGCCAGAGCATGCCTGGAGTATCGATTAGGTACCAACCTTGTTGCAGTTTGACGCGCTGCTGGCCCTTGGTCACCGCGGGCTCATTACCGGTGTTGGCTACTTTGCGCTCAGCCAATAGGTTTAGGAGGCTCGATTTGCCAACATTAGGAATACCGTCGATAACGATCTGGCCCTGAATTAACACCGTCTCGTCGGTATGCTTGATGAGTCTCTTTGCGGTTTTTACGATGTCTGCTCGACTGATCTGCGCGCCCTTGCCGTTGATGAGACAGGCGCTATTATCGAGTTTGGAGAAATGCGCGGCCCAGGCGCGAGTGACTTTGTCGTCGGCAAGGTCTGATTTGTTCAAAATTCGGATACACGGTCGCCCTTCACGAATATTCGCGAGCAAAGGGTTACAGCTTGATTCGGGTATACGTGCATCAAGGACTTCGATCACTGCATCTGTTTGGTGCATGATCTTCGCCAGCTCTTTGCTGGCTTTGTGCATATGTCCGGGGTACCAAGAAATGGCCATTTTGGGGCTCCATGAGGGCGACAGTGTAACGAGGCTAGGTGGGCATGACCACTGAATTGTATCGACTGTAATTACGTTATACTGAATGGAATTATAATTGGCCTTAGTGGCTATTTAGGGAGTTGATGTTAGCAATGTCGGTACAGGATACGATTCAAGCAAAGTTGTCGGAGGCATTACAGCCATCGATGTTAGAGGTGGCGAACGAGAGTCATATGCATGGTGGACCAGCGACTGAGTCTCACTTTAATATCACGGCTGTTTCTGCCACATTCACAGATTTGAACTTGGTGCGCAGGCATCAGTCAGTCTATAAATTGCTACAGACCGAGCTGGCAGGCGGTGTGCACGCATTAGCCATGCATTTGTATACTCAGCAGGAATGGGAGCAACGGCAGGGTTCTTCGTCAACGTCTCCGGACTGCAGGGGAGGCAGCAAATAAGACAAGCTAGCTTAGAACCAAATCCCTTGTTGTGACGTTAGTCTTTTCAGATTGGCACTGCTGCCAAGGGTTTTAGTTGTGAACAGCAGAATCTTCTGAGATTTCAGTGAATTGTAATAGATAGCTCACCCTTGGTAGAGAGCGAGCTAGAAGCAAACGTCGGAAATTGTTGTTCTGAACTGCAAATTCGGCGAAAATCTTTATTGGTTCGCGTCACTTTACGCATTTTTTGCTGAGACAATAATCAGCCAGTAAATAAATGTACCTGTAGAAATAATGACTAGGGAGTTTCGGTGCTCTTGGAGAATGAAATTACAGGGCAGGAACGTAAGCTCGAGCTTGCCTTTGCGGGCCTTGTCGCGCTCGCTCTAGTGGCGTTAACGTTCGCCGTAACGAAGTTCGCTCCCACTCATGATTCCATTGCCGGTTTTTCGGCTACACCTGAACCGATTGTAGTATTCCCGGACTTCGCCTCGATCTCAGATATCGATGAGAAGAAACAGCAATTTTTCGATTTCCTGCAAGACTACGTACGTTATGAAAATAGCCTCGTTAGTGATCTGCGACTTCGCCTGCTCAGTTATGCTGAGATTGTAGGTGACGGGGTCCCTCTGAGTGGGCGCGAAAGACAATGGGTGATAGACCTCGCAGTTACCTATGGAGTAGAAGCGCAGACGACGAACGATCAGGGGCTAGTAAAAGAACTGCTATTGAGCGTAGATGTTATTCCAGCGTCTCTGGTACTAGCACAGGCTGCCAATGAATCGGCGTGGGGTACCTCCAGATTCGCACTGGAGGGCAACAATATTTTCGGACAATGGTGCTTCGTAGAGGGCTGCGGCATCATTCCCAAGAGAAGAATTGAAGGTGCTACTCACGAGGTGAAGAGTTTTGCCTCGATAGAGGCTGCAATTGAAGGTTATTTCCTGAATATCAATAGCCATAATCTTTATGCTGACTTTCGCGAAGAGCGCGCACGGCTCAGGCGCCTAGGTCTGAGCTTGAACTCGATTGAACTTGTTGAAGGCTTGGAGAATTACTCTCAGCGAGGGGCGAACTATATTGACGAAGTGCAGACGCTAATTTATCAAAATAACCTTAGACGAAGAGATCGTCGCTGGATTGAAAAGTAGTTTGCTCGTGCGGATTGTGCTAATCCAAATTAATCCACTGCACTGAATACCAGTAGAAACGATTCGAGTCAGTATCCGGAGCGGTGCAGATATACCGCCAGCGTCTTCCTGGATAGCTCTCTTCGGGATTCAATTCCAACACACCTTGCTCCCTATCTATCCAAGTCATCGGTATCGGCTGGCTATTCGCGAAACAGCCAATCTGATTGAAATTGTAGTTCCCATCCTCGAATTTAAGTACGGCCGACGGACTCCTATTTGACGTTACAGGAGAATCGGGTCGCACTTGAGTTATCGAAAACGGCAGGGTAGAGAACTTCGTGCTCGCCGTATCCAAATTCGCGTAGATGCTAGCAAGCGGAAATCGAGGTAGGGCGAGAAAGTCTGATTCAGGACCCACGGCGCCAGAATTTTGCGCTAGTCCGACAAAATTGAGCTCCTCCAAGAGTGACTTTATAGCAGGGTTATACTCCCCGTAGGGGTAGGCAAGATAGCGATGAGATTGCCCAGTCTGTGCTTCTATTCTTTGCTCGGCCTTCAATAGATTCTCGCTTAGCCTCGCGAGCCACTGACTATGAGATTCATCGTCTCCCATCTCTAGCATATAGGGGTGATCGACCATGTGATTAGCGATGATCACATCGGCGGCGCTCATCTGTCTAACCTGATCCCAAGTCATGTAGTTGCTCAAGCCATCGTCGATAGGCCCGGTGCTTAGGAATAGCGTAAATGGATAGCCGTAGGTTTGCAGCATGGGAAATGCTTCATCGAAGATGGACTTGTATCCGTCGTCGAAGGTTATTACTACCGATTTCTCGGGTAGCGATTGACCGGAGCGTAGGCTGTCTATCAGTCGGTCTAGTGCAATGACGTTGAAACCGTTGTCTCGCAAATAGGCTAAGTGTGCATCGAAGTTAGCAGGGGAAATAGACGTCGAGGGAGGCGTGTCATCGGCGACGTGGTGGTAGAGCAAGATGACAGCGCTCTGCGCTGCCGTCGAGGGGCTGTTCGCTAGCAACATAATGCTGGCACTCAGTAAGTAAGCGACTGCTCTCAGATTTTTCTTTGCGGTTTGGAATAGCTCTAACTGTTTGATCATAGTGTGATAATAACCCAATTCCCTGTGATCTGGCCGTAAAGTCCGCGACTTCTTATATAGGGCCAGCAGGGCTATAATGCTCGGTTCTGAGCCATCGCGCGGTTCACCCTACATTGGAGCTAATTATGATCTACTCAGGCAAGGCGCTAAGCGTCGATGTATTGCCTTCTGGCATTGCCAACCTGGTGTTCGACCTGGAAGGTTCATCTGTAAACAAATTCGATCAAGAAACTCTACGTGAGTTGCAGCAAGCGGTAGCCGCTCTGCAAAAAGCCGATGTGCCGGGTCTTGTGCTATCAAGTGCTAAGAAGACCTTTATTGTTGGTGCCGATATTACTGAATTTACCTCAAAGTTTGCCGAAGGAGAGCAGCAGGTGCACTCCTGGCTCGTCGAAGTGAATAAGATATTTTCTGATCTAGAAGACCTGCCATTTCCCACAGTCGTAGCCATAAATGGCATCGCGCTAGGTGGAGGTTTCGAATTGGCATTATCAGCGGACTACCGTGTAGCCACAGAATCGGCGCTTGTAGGTTTCCCTGAGGTTAAGCTAGGCATATTGCCTGGATTCGGCGGTACCGTTAGATTACCACGCATGATCGGGGCAGATAATGCTAACCAGTGGATTAGTAGCGGGTCGCATATTAAAGCGAAACAGGCTTTTTCTGAAGGCGCGCTCGATGCGATTGTGGATGAGTCCATACTCATTGAGGCGGCCGAGAAAATCATTCAGCAGTGTAATGATGGAAAGCTAGACCACAAAAAAATCCGCGCACAGAAGACTTCCCCGCTGACACTTACACCCATAGAAATGAATGTCGCTTTTGAGACAGCTAAGGGTATGGTTGCCGCTGCTGCAGGTCCGAATTATCCAGCTCCTATTACGGCGGTAACGGTGATGCAGGAAGCGGCGGTGATGGATCGTGCTGGCGCATTGGAAGTGGAGCATCAGGGCTTTATTAAGCTGGCAGCAACTGAAGTTGCGGCTAACCTTGTGCAGATGTTCCTCAATGATCAGTTTCTCGGTGGCTTAGCGAAGAGACAACAAACCTCAGCGAAATCAATCTCGAAGGCGGCGGTGCTGGGTGCAGGCATTATGGGCGGTGGAATCGCCTACCAGTCTGCATTGAAGGGCACGCCTATCATCATGAAGGACATAGCCCAAGAGGGTATTGATCTGGGCATGGCGGAAGCGCGAAAGCAGCTAGACAAGCAACTAGCGAAGGGGCGCATAGACGGCAACAAGATGTTCAGCATACTCTCCAGCATCGAGCCTACGTTGAGCTATGACAGCATTGGCCAGGCCGATATCGTCGTTGAGGCCGTGGTCGAAAACCCTAAGATTAAACAATCTGTACTAGCGGAAATCGAATCGTTAGTTCGGGAGGACGCGATCATCGCGACCAACACTTCCACCATTTCGGTAGATGAATTGGCAACCGTATTAAAGCACCCGGAAAATTTCTGTGGCATGCACTTCTTTAATCCAGTACCAGTAATGCCTCTCGTGGAGGTGATTCGCGGAGCGAAGAGCAGTGACGAGACGATAGCGACCACAGTAGCCTATGCTAAGAAGATGGGGAAAGTGCCTATCGTGGTAAACAACTGCCCGGGCTTTTTAGTTAATCGCATTCTATTTCCGTACTTCGGTGCTTTTTCGCGATTGATAAACGATGGTGCTAATTACAAGCAGATCGATAAGGCTATGGAGCGATTCGGTTGGCCTATGGGGCCTGCTTATTTGTTGGATGTTGTTGGTCTGGATACGGCGGTTCATGCGCAGGCTGTTATGGCGGCTGGCTTCGATCGTATGAAGTTAGATATAGAAACGGTAATAGACAAACTATTTGAGCAGAAGGATCTTGGGCAGAAATCCGGCAGTGGTTTCTATCTTTATGAGAACGACAAGAGAGGTAAGCCGAAGAAGCTTCCGAACTCAGCAACTGAGAAACTTGCGGCTTCGATGGCGTCTGCAAGCAAAGAATTTAAAGACGAGGAAATCGTGCAGCGAATGATGGTTGCCTTATGTATGGAGACAATCCGCTGCTTGGAAGATGAGATCGTTAGTACGGCGATCGAAGCTGACATGGGATTGGTGCTAGGTATTGGTTTTCCGCCATTTCGCGGAGGAGCGCTGCGCTATGTGGATAGCTTAGGCCTAGCTGAATTTTGCGCTATAGCAGATAAGTATGCAGATCTGGGTGAGCTCTATCACCCGACTGAAAAACTGCGCGCTATGGCCTCAGCTAACGAGACATTTTATAAGTAACAAACCAGAATTTTTGGCATCAGCTAGTAAATATCTATGAATGCCTTATACAAGTTGTTAGGAGATAACATGAAGTTAAATGCCAGAGACGCCGTAATCGTAGATGGAATACGAACACCAATGGCTAGATCCAAGGGTGGTGCGTATCGTAATGTGCGTGCGGAAGAATTGTCAGCACGACTAATCAATGCGCTTTTCGAAAGGAATGCGGGAGTATCGCCAGAAGAAGTTGAAGATGTGATCTGGGGCTGTGTTAATCAAACTTTAGAGCAAGGCTGGAATATAGCGAGAAATGCGGCATTAATGTCCGTGTTGCCACACACTACCTGTGCGCAGACAGTAAATAGGCTCTGCGGTTCCTCTATGTCGGCGCTGCATACAGCGGCGATGGCAATTCAGAGTAATAACGGTGATCAGTTCATCGTAGGTGGTGTGGAACACATGGGTCACGTTGGGATGGTGCATGGCATCGACCTTAATCCTAAGGCTTCAAAGCATATCGCGAAAGCATCCTGGATGATGGGAGTAACAGCAGAGGTACTGTCTAAGATGCACGGAATCAGTCGCGAGCAGCAAGATGAGTTTGCTGTTCGATCTCATGCGCTAGCCGAGAAGGCGCGCGTAGGAGGTGGATTTTCCAATGAGATCGTAGCTATCGAAGGGCATGATGCGCGCGGCATAAAAATCTTACTAGAACATGATGAAACCATTCGGCCAGACACCACGGTAGAAGGCTTGGCGCAGTTGCGACCAATCTTCGATCCTGTTAATGGCACTGTAACTGCGGGCACTTCCTCGCAGATATCAGATGGCGCGTCTGCTATGTTGTTAATGAGTGCTGAGAAGGCTCAGTCGTTAAGCCTGAATATCCGAGCGAAAGTGCGATCTATGGCCTATGCAGGCGTAGACCCCTCGATCATGGGCTATGGTCCCGTTCCAGCCACACACAAAGCGCTTGCCAAGGCAGGGCTCTCTATAGACGATATCGATTGTATTGAGCTCAATGAAGCGTTTGCCGCACAATCTTTACCGGTTATCAAAGACTTGAAACTGACAGGCGTAGTTGAGTCAAAGGTAAACTTGAAGGGTGGAGCTATCGCCCTAGGTCATCCTTTGGGATGCTCGGGCACACGCATCACCACTACCTTGTTAAACAATATGGAAGACAACGATTCAACACTGGGGCTGGCTACCATGTGTATCGGGTTGGGTCAGGGTATTTCTACGGTGCTTGAGAGAGTTTAGATCCTATGCCTATTGAATCCTCCTTAAGCAGTATAGAGCCTCTTGCCACCAGCGATCCGGTGGCAAAAGACTTCGGCAGTGGAAAGAAATCGTTGCTGAACCGGTCACGCAAAAATCTGCGCCGAGATGTTGGGCGCGCGATCGCTGATTACAATATGATTGAAGAGGGCGATTTGGTGATGGTCTGTCTTTCCGGCGGGAAAGATTCTTATGCGATGTTGGACATCCTGCTAAGTTTGCAGAAACACGCGCCTATTGATTTCAAGTTACATGCCGTGAACTTAGACCAGAAGCAACCAGACTTTCCAGAGCATGTTCTGCCGGCCTATCTTGATGACCTTGGTGTGGATTACACAATTATCGAGAAAGACACATACTCTATCGTCACCGATAAGGTGGGGGAGGGCAAGACCTATTGTGGTCTTTGCTCGCGGCTGCGTAGAGGGATTCTCTACAACCACGCGCAATCTATTGGTGCCACCAAGATCGCGCTAGGCCACCACCGAGACGATATAGTGGAAACGCTATTTCTAAATATGTTCTATGGAGGTAAGTTAAAGGCGATGCCGCCCAAACTGTTGAGCGATGATAAGAGAAACATCGTTATTCGTCCTATGGCCTATTGTAAAGAGAAGGAGATATCTCGCTACGCCGATCTCAGCAATTTCCCGATCATTCCCTGCAATCTCTGCGGGACGCAGGACAATATGCAACGACAGGCAATCAAGGGAATGCTACAGCAGTGGGATAAGAGTCATCCGGGCCGCGTTGAGACCATATTTACCAGCATCGCTAATGTTTCGTTGTCGCAGTTAGCCGACACGAAGAATTTTCCTTTCGCCGAACTGCAAACACATTCCGTAAACTCAAATGAGCTAAATGTTGTTGAGCTCGTTTAGTAACTCACTATGAATATTCCTTATCAAGAACTGGCAGTTGAGACACTAACGGCGATTATCGAAGAATTTATTAGTCGAGAGGGGACTGACTATGGAGCTCATGAAACTAGTCTTGAGAAGAAAGTGCAGCAGGTAATGAACCAATTAAAGCGTGGCGAAATAGTGGTTACGTTTGATCCTGTCTCTTATACACATCTCCGAGCCCACGAGACCGAGGCTGATCTCG
>CAJXQP010000013.1 GCA_913058275.1 uncultured Gammaproteobacteria bacterium
CTGTTAACTCGCTTCAGGCCCGCGCTGGATGAAATCGTGGCGTGGCTAGAAGCCGATTTCGAGAATGTCTCCGAAATAGCGAAAGGCGCCTGGTCTCTTCCTAACGGCGAGGCCTACTACAATTCTCGCCTCGCAAGCATGACCACACTGCCACTCACGGCAGATGAAATTCATGAGATTGGAAACTCTGAAGTTGCACGAATTCAAACCCAGATGGAACAGATAAAACGGCAAGTTGGTTTCGAAGGCACACTGCAAGACTTCTTCACCTACATGCGCGAAGACGATCAGTTCTACTTTCCCTCTACTGAAGAAGGTCGCAGCAATTACCTGAGCCTTGCTGATAAACTGCTAGCGGACATGGTCGAGCAACTCCCTAATTACTTTGGCATCCTGCCTAAAGCTGGTTTACAGGTTAGACGAGTAGAGGCGTTTCGCGAATCGGCCGGTGGTGCCGCACACTATGCAAGAGGTACGAAGGATGGCTCCAGACCAGGAACATTCTATGCACATCTTATCGATATGCGCGCCGCTTCTATCTTCAGACTTGAGAACCTTGCTTATCACGAAGGCGTGCCTGGCCATCATATGCAGATCTCAATTCAACAGGAGTTAGAGAATATTCCACGATTTAGAACGGCAAAGGGCTATACCGCATTTAGTGAGGGCTGGGGTTTATACGCAGAATACCTAGGCAAAGAAATGGGGTTCTATAACGATCCCTATGCCGAATTTGGTCGACTCTCCGGCGAGATCTGGCGAGCTGTGCGACTGGTCGTCGATACAGGTATTCATGCGCAGCAGTGGACTCAAGAACAAGCCGTGGCTTATGCGCTGCACAATTCCGCACGTCCCGAGCCTTCTGTGCGCTCGGAGATTCGCCGTTATTTCAACAATCCCGGTCAGGCCACTGCCTATAAGATTGGCATGCTGAAGATTCAGGAAGTGCGAACGAAGGCAGAAACCGAACTTGGTGATGATTTTGATATCAGAGAATTTCACGACACCGTGTTAGGTTCGGGCCAACTGCCCATGGCCGTGCTCGAAGTAGAAGTGAATAGCTGGATAGAATCCGTTCGAAACTAATCGAATCTTGATGCTAACGTGGCAAAGCGCTACACAGAGCCCTTTGCCAATACCGCCTTCAATCCCTCGAAGGAAACACTCATGCCGTGTTCTATTGCCGGAGAAAACTGATCGGGTGCTATTTCCGTTGCCCAAGAGAAATGGCAGCCCTTCTCGCTCGCCGACAATTTTATCGTAGCCAGATGATGCTCCAATGGCGTGGGTGTCTTGATGGCCGAATACTGCAGGCAGTGATTCTCGTTATCCAAAGTGAGAATTCTTTCCTGCACTTCACCGATGCCCTCCATAGTGAATGAACGAACTCCATCCTCTTGGGTGATCGAGTCTACTGCCGGGACCCAATCGGAGCGCGTCACATCCGCGAATATCGCCCAGACTTCTTCTAACTGGTAATCCAGCTCTTCTTCAATCGTTACGGTCTTCATTTCACCTCGTCTATTAACTTACACCTCGTGTTCTCGCCCAGAGATAGGCGGGAAGCGCGCAGGACAGACCGATACAAAGGTTCAGCGCAATGAATGCCCAGGGTTTAGGCCTGTCACCCTGATTAGAAAACATATAGATCCAAAACACAAATGAGCTGATCAACAGGTCTGCGGTGAATCCGCCCCCCGCACCATTCACAAACAGTGCCGCCACGAAGGAGAACAGATCTAGACCATTTTCGGACACAAAGTTCGTGAAAAAGGCGATCGGTATGGCGGCACCCAAGATGGCGAGTATCAGATAAATGGTCTTTAAGTTCATTGTATTCTCCCATTACGTCTCTATCGATTGTAGGGCCCAGTCTCGCCAATTAGCGGTCTGTATTCAATTACCTTTTAGGTAATGAATCTGCCTAACCCACTGGCGGCTGCGAAGGCAGATTTTGTGGTATTCTGCCTAAAAATACCAAGGCAGCCTGCCCCCTCGAGTTTCCTCGCGAGGTTAACCTCAGTTGCCCAGAACAGGAGTTAGTCATGCAAAATAGATTACAAACACTGGTAAAGAGCCTATTGGTGATTGCTGGCCTAAGCGTATCCCTCAATAGTTCGGCGCAAGACCCTGAATGGGTAGATCTCGCCGTTCATAACTTCGGCGCACCTATCAACACCATGTGGGCCGAGGGAGAACTTTCCTTCGCCACAGACGGTACGATGGTCTATTGCAGCGCGAGACAGGATATGGCTGTAGCTCCGGGCGACCCAAAAGACCTCTATATCGCTACCTTCAATGCCAAGACTGGAAGCTGGAATACTCCCGTAAATATGGGCATCCCAATCAATGCACCACCGGCGACCGATGCCGACCCACTGCGCGCCGGCGATGATCGCGAGCCATGGATAACTGCCGACGGCAATACCATCTACTTCAAGTCTGACCGTCTCGCCACTACTAGCCCCCGAAATGCGAATGATCTTTTCATTACTCGCAAGGTCAATGGGCAGTGGAGCACCCCAGAGCTGATAGGATTTCCGGTCAGCACCAACGTTGGCAATGAGCATTGCCCTGCTATTCTTCAAGACGGCGAGACACTCTGCTTCGCGTCGATGCGTGAAGGCGGCTACGGGGGATCTGACATCTATTGCTCCAAGCCAGACGGCAATGGCGGCTGGCAGGAACCGATTAACCAGGGCCCGAATATCAATACCGCAGCCGAAGAATTTCATTTCTCTCAAGACAAGGACGGCATGGTGTACTTCACGTCCTCTAAACCAGGCGGCTTCGGCGGCACGGATATCTACGGCGCGATGACTCAGGGAGAGAATTCCTGGGGGGAAGCACGAAATCTCGGATCACAGGTGAATACGGCCGGCGCCGATATGTGTCCTGCATTTCCACCGGGTGACAACACAATTACTTGGTTCTCCACTCGCGAAGACAATAGCCTTGGCAACATCGACATATTTTGGACCAATAAGCTGAACGTGAGTGAGTAGTAATATGAAAAAGATAAGCCTTCTAGCCCGATGCTACCGTTGGGCTATTGTCTCTACACTAGCCGCGTTAACACTTGTCTCCTGTGCTGTGAGCCCAGAGACTCAAGCGAAGATGGACGAATACGCGAGAACGATTCCCACCTGTTTAGGCGATGACGAATGCGATCGTAAATGGGCCGTCGCCAGAACATGGACGGCGCAAATTTCTGATTTCGGTATTCGCAGCGAGAGTGACATTCGCATTAACGCCAATAGCAACATAACCAGCCAAAGTGGCATTGGCGTCATCATTACTAAAGTCGCTAACGGGTCTGATGGATTTCAGCTCATTGCCGATCTGGAATGTTTTAGTGCCTATTCATGCCCTGAACTTTGGGATTTAAAAGTAGATTTTAATAAAACAATCAACGGCACATCTGAATGAATCGAATAACGATAAAAAAACTTCTAGCACTGCTGATAATTCTGCTGCCTAGCGCGGCATACTCTCAGGATAATTCCGAGCAATGGATTAAGCTGTTTAATGGCGAAGATCTTAGCAACTGGATTCCAAAGTTCACCGGCCATGAGTTAGGCGTAAACTATCGCGATACATTTCGTGCCGAAGATAGCGTGTTTAAAGTTTCCTATGACAACTGGCCTGACTTTGATGGCGAGTTCGGTCACATTTTCTATGACGAGAGTTTCTCCCATTACAGATTGCTAGTGGAATACCGGTTTGTAGGCGATCAGGTAAACAACGGCCCTGGCTGGGCCTTCCGTAATAACGGTGTCATGTTGCACGGTCAGTCTCCACAATCCATGACGTTGGACCAAGAATTTCCTGCCTCGATCGAAGTGCAATTACTCGGCGGCAACGGCACCGATGAGAGAGCAACCGCAAATGTCTGCTCACCCGGCACGCACTACGTAAGAGATGGCCAGCTAGTTACACAGCACTGCATCAACTCGAGCTCGGCCACCTATCACGGTGACCAATGGGTAACACTTGAGGTTGAGGTGCGCGGCAATGAAGTGATTCGACATACTGTGAACGGCGAAATGGTTTTCGAGTATTCGATGACGCAATTGGATGAGAGCGATCCCGATGCACAAAATTTAATCGGTCAAGGTCAGCCAGTTACCGTGAGCGGTGGTTACATCTCACTGCAGGCAGAAAGTCACCCAACTGAATTCAGAAGAATAGACCTTTTACCTCTTGCCCACTAAGAACTCACTAGCTTTGTTCTAACTGAATCTATTCTAACCAATAGTCGTCTAACCAGACCTGTTCCAATGAGTCCTCTCCTTATTAGTTCTCTTCTAGAGAGTTCCGTCGGCGATTAAGTCTGCTGCATAGTGTGCCGCTCTGGCACTGAACGCCATATAAGTCAGGGAAGGGTTCTGACAGGCCGAAGACGTCATGAACGAACCATCGGTCACGAACAAGTTCGGCACATCGTGCGCCTGACACCAACTATTTAACACTGAGTCCGCGGGGTCGTGACCCATGCGTGCACTCCCCATCTCATGAATTCTATTCCCCGGTTTCGTCAGGCTAACATCGTTCGCCGTGATGTCCGAGCAGCCGGCCGCCTCTAACATCGCAACAGCATCCTTGCTCGCCTCCTCAAGCATAGTGTGTTCGTTATCGCTATAGGTTACATGGAACAGCGCTAACGGATTGCCCCAGCGATCGCGCTTCGAGCTATGCAGCGTAACTCGGTTCTCTGGATTCGGCAGTTGCTCACCGAACGCGCCTATGTTGACTCGCCAAGGGCCAGGGTTCTTATGCGCTTCTTTGAAGCCGCGACCGATACCGGCAATCCGTCCGCCCGCATTACCTAACGGGCTCGAGCCACCTTGAAAACCAAAGCCACGAAGATAAGGCTTATCTTGACCGTTGAGATTCGCATAACGAGGAATATAGATACCGCCACTGGGCCTGCGACCGAAGACTTTCTGGTTATCGAAACCACTTATCAAGCCAGCCGCGCCCGCGCCACTCACATGGTCCATCAAGTTTCTGCCAACTTGATCGGAACGATTCACTAACCCAGTTGGGAAAGCCACAGACTTCGATTGCAATAGAATCATCGCCGAGGCAATCGTAGAGGCATTCAAGAAAATCACCTTCGACGTATAGAGACGTTTCTCATTTGTTTCTGCATCGACGATACGCACGCCAGTTACTCTATTAGTTTCCGCATCGTATTCAATCGAGCTCACGATAGCGTTATGCACCATTGTAAGATTGCCAGTTCTCTCGGCAGCCGGTAGTGTTGCGTTCAAGGATGAAAAGTAAGCCTTGAAAGAACAACCGAAGTGACAACGGTTACGGACTTGGCAATTCGATCTGCCTAATGATTGCTGCTCTTCAGTCGCATCGGTGAGGTGCGCTACTCGCGCAGCGATAACATTTCGTTCTGGAAACGTCGTCTCCACTTTGGCTTTGAGTGCTTTCTCGGCATCCGTTAACTCGAACGCAGGTTGAAAGACACTATCAGGTAACTGTGGCAGGCCTTCGGCGCTGCCCGCTATGCCGATGAAGGTTTCCACTTTCTCATACCATGGTTCTAATTCTTCGTAGCGAATTGGCCAGTCTATTCCGTAACCGTCAGTCTTGTTCGCATTAAAATCTAGGTTACTTAGGCGATAAACTTGGCGTGACCACATGATGGAACGACCACCGGTATGATAACCACGCAACCAATCGTAGCTGGTGCCCTCTGCTTCCTCATAGGGATGTTCGTCATCTCGCACCCAGAAATTTTTGTTAGATTCCTTGATCGCGTAAGCAACACCGCCGTACTGTTTAGGATAGCGTTCGGCAATCTCATCCTGTGCCACGTTATCCAGATTCGGGCTCTCCCAAGGAGCTAGATTATCGACGTAATCTCGCTCTGGAATAATTTCAGGTCCGCGTTCGAGCACCAAAACCTTCAATCCACGCTCTGTGAGTTCCTTCGCGGACATGCCGCCACTCATTCCTGAACCAACTACTATTGCATCAAAGTCTGCCACGGGTCACTCCCTATCTAATTCTGTTTTTACTTCTTGTATTCTATCTCTTCGTGTCTCGGCTACTTCTAGATCTCGACACTCGGATCCCAGCGCCCTGGAAAGGCCACCCATTTCAATTCTTCGGTAGCACCATCTTCTGTGGCGAAGTAGGACTGACTCACATAACCCTTCACTCGCTTATAGCCACTTGTGTCACCATCTTCTGCAAAAGCTGCAGCGTCGAATGAAACTAGTGATTGCTCCGCTGCGCTGTCACTTGCATCTAGGAAGTTCCCACTAGCGCGCTGGTCTAACTCAACTTTTATCTGACGCAGTGCTGTTCGATGAGCATTCTTTGTTTCATTGTTCGCCCAGTCTGTCATTAGGCCATCCATATAGCCTGGGACATTCGCGTCCACCGCGCCGGGAGTTTCAGTGCGTGGAATAATCAGGTCGCTAATACGTGTCACTAGCGCATATTCCTCACTAGTATAGAAGCGCGCTGCCGATCCGGGCCGCGTCGATAATACATTCGCAACTCCACCGCACGCTGTTAGGGCGGTTGCGCCGCCGATCGACACAATCAAACCCTGCAATACTTCTCGTCTTGTTGTCATGTTCCTGCCTTTTCTTAGTCTTTCTTATTCAACCGGATACGCACCGAATTTAAAAAACGATGTTACGCACTGTGTAGAGGCTAACTGCTACTGAGGCCATTCCATTGCCTGGACTATCGTGTTCGACAAAGAAGTGTTCGAAACCTGCTGTGTCTGCATGACTGAAGATTTCGGCGAAATCTATTTCTCCGCTCCCAACATCTGCCATACGGCCAAACTCATCCATGTCTTTGACATGCAGCATGCTAAATCGTCCTGGATGACTTTCAAAATAGGTAACTGGGTCGACACCCGCGTTGCGAATCCAATACAGATCGAGTTCCATATCGACTAAGTCTGCCTCGGTCTCGTTGAGCAAGATATCGTAAGGAATCTGGCCGGCTGTTACTTCGAATTCAAAAGCATGATTGTGGTAACCCATCTTGATGCCCACTTCTTTACAGACTTCACCGGCGCGATTCAAGTAGTCAGCAGTGCGCTGATACTCAGAAATGGTACGCTGGTTTGCTGGTAATATTGGGACCACAATAAATTTCTGTCCCAAAATAGCAGCTCTTTCAACCTCGCCTTCGAGATCGTCTCGCAGCGCCTGCAATTGAATGTGTGCAGCTGGGGACGTCATGCCGTTCTGATCGAGTGTTCGTCTCACTTCGCTGGCAGATCTGCCAAAGTATCCCGCAAATTCCATTTCCTTGAAACCCAAGTCCGCGACTTTAGCGAGCGTGCCTTCAAAGTCTTGAGACATTTCATTGCGCAATGTATAGAGCTGCAGTCCCACATTTTCAACTCGACGGCCTTCCGCTAACGCAGTCATTGGCAGAGAAGCGGCAGCACTCACGATTGCCGAGGAGCAAAGAAACTTACGTCGGTTAAAACCACGAGGTGTTGAGGGTGTCTTGATATTCAATCTTAGTCTCCTGCTCGTATTATTATTTGAGGCTCTAATCCCGGCGCCATGCACCGCGCTGCAAATAAACCGCAACGATCACTATTATGCCTTGAACCGCTCCATTCAGGTAGTTACTTACTGCGTCGGTCAGATTCAAAATATTGCCTATTAGCGTCAGTATTAAGGCCCCTACGACCGTACCCCAGATGCGTCCATAGCCGCCCTTCAGCACTGTACCACCGATAATGACCGCCGCTATTGCCTCGAGCTCCCAGAGTATGCCGGTCTGCCCCGATGCCGAACCTAGGCGCGGCACATAGATAATAGTTGCAATAGAGACACAAACTCCCTGCAGCATATAGGTCGCCGTCTTCACGCGATCTACATTAATGGCTGAGTAGCGCGCAACGCTCTCGTTTGAGCCTACTGCGAAACAGTGCCTGCCGAACACAGTCATATTTAGGAGCACATAACCGATCACCGCCACTGCTAGGAAAACCCAGACAGGATAAGGCAGGCCAAGAAACACGCCGTAATAGACTTCCGAATACACATCGCCGATCGTGAAGTTAAGCGATAGTGTGCCGCCGTCTGCCATATAGGTAACCAATGAGCGATAGATCCCCATGGTGCCGAGCGTAACAATGAAGGCTTCAATCTTGGCTTTCGTGGTAAGTAGGCCATTTATCAGGCCTGCAACGGCACCGATGCCCAGCGACGCGATGATTGCCAAAATGATAATGGCTACCATCGAATCGATAGTGTCCATCAGCGCATTCATCAACAGGATCATGCAACCGGAAATAAAAGCAGCCATCGAGCCGACTGAAAGATCGATGCCTCCTGCCGTGATTACGAAAGTCGCACCGATAGCTACGATGCCAATAAAGGAGCTGCGCGCCAGAATATTGCTCAGATTGCCGCTACTAAGAAACGCATCGTTTACTAATACACCGATGATAAAAACCACAACAAGTGCAATAAAAGGTCCAGCAGTTTTTAGGTCAAACTTAGGCATTAGATGTTCCGCTTTCTAATTGATCGTGGTGTGACGGCTTATTTTTCAAGCCTGTGGCATAGCGCATGATTTCGTGTTCTTCTATTTCGTCGCCCTCTAGCACACCACTTATCTGAGAGTGGTACATCACGGCTACGCGATGAGAAAGACCGATAACTTCGGTGATGTCGGAAGAGATGAGTATCAACGAATGTCCTGATGCGACCAGCTCAGCGATAAAGTGGTAGATCTGGCTTTTGGTGCCTATATCGATTCCGCGGGTAGGCTCGTCTATTATGATGACGCTTGGCTCAGCTTCAAGAATCTTGGCTAGCAATAGTTTCTGTTGATTTCCGCCGGAGAGGTTTCCTGCCACGATTGATCTATCCTTCATACGGATGTCGAATGTTTCGACGGCCTTCTTGAACGCGACATCTTCTTGTTTAGTGTCGATCAACAAACGTGAAATTTTGTGCAGTGAAAACAAGGAGAAATTAAAAACCAACCCTTTATCTAAGAGCAGGCCGCTTCCCTTACGATCTTTCGTGAGATAGGCGACTCCTTTGCTACGCGCCACAGAGAGTTGCTTGAAATCAACACGTTCACCACGTAGCTCGACACTTCCTGTGTTTCCCTTCGCGGACTTTCTCAATCCAAGCACAGTTTCCATCAACGCCGTGCGGCCGGAGCCAACAAGCCCGGAGAAACCGAGGACCTCCCCTTTTCTCAACTCGAAGCTACTGGGCTCTGAATTGCCTTGTAGCAATAGATCACTAACTCGAAGAACTACTTTCGACGCGTCGGGAACCTTGGGCATCTCCGGAAAGAGAGAGCTTAACTCTCTACCCACCATCAATCGCGCCATGTCATCCTTGCTCAAATCAGCAGCAGAATAACTGCCCACTAACTCGCCATCACGCAGCACTGTAATCACATCAGCGATCTGCTCGATCTCATCCAACTTGTGCGAGATGAAAACGATTGCCACACCATCTTGGCGAAACCGGTCGATGAGCTCGAACAGCACTTGGCTTTCTTGTTGTGTGAGTACCGCGGTGGGTTCATCGAGGACAAGTACGCGAGCATTTTTCGCCTGAGCCTTCGCGATCTCTACCATTTGCTTTGCAGAAACGGAAAGCTGATCGACAGAGGCGTCGGGGTCTATATCACTGCGCAGAACGTCTAAATATTCCTGCGCCTTGATCCGCATTATTTTCTTATCTAGAAAAAAACGCCCGTTAATTTCGTTGCCGAGGAATATATTCTCTGCCACAGTGAGCTGCTCGGCGAGATTAAATTCCTGATGAATTAGTACGACGCCTGCCTGCTCGGCGATCGCGTTGTTCCAGAAGGTAAGTCTCTGTGAACTACCGCTGCCATCGCTAATGTGCAATTCACCCTCAGTGAGCGCCTCGAAGCCGGAGAGGATTTTGACTAACGTAGACTTCCCGGCGCCATTCTCGCCAAGTATCGCGTGCACCTCTCCGCCGCGAAGCGTCAGATCGATGCCGTGCAAGACCTCGACAGGGCCGAAAGACTTGCGCAGGTTCTTAACTGAGAATGTGAGCGATTTAGTATTTTCGTCTGACATCTGAACTTCTTATTCTTCTCTAGGCTCTCGCTCTAGAATACCAGTCATACTACTATTCATATTAATTAGGGCGGTTCCACATGTTTTCCAACACGGTACTGCCATATTTTTTTTGTCCTTCAATAAGAAGCACTCGCATCTGTTCGACAACTTCCGGGAATTCGCGCGTAAAGCTGTAAGTCTCCGACGGGTCACGCTGCACATCGAACAACAAACCATTAGGGCCGTAATAGGAATCCGAATTATCGAAGCTAGGCACAGCAGCCCTGTATTGTGACTCAACTACGAGCTTCCATTGACCACTGCGCACACCGGCGATTCGATCCCTATCGAACAGATAGAGCACCTCATGAGGTGAAGTTGCACCATCGGTTAGCATCGGTAAAATATTTTTCCCATCAATTGGACGATCCGTAGGTAAGTCGCCGCCAGCGAGCTTCACTAGCGTTGGGAATATATCGATATTCATTGCCGGCTCGTTCGATACTAATCCGCCTGGAATCGTGCCAACCCACTTTGCGATGAAGGGAACACGTTGCCCGCCTTCCCAGGAGCTGCCTTTACGATCACGAAATGGTCCGGGGCTTCCCTCGAACCAGGGCCCATTGTCCGAGGTGAAGATAACGATCGTATTCTCATCCAGACCTAGCCTTTGTAATGTGGCCAATACCTCACCCACACTCCAGTCGATGGTCTCTACCACATCACCGTATAGACCAGCATCGGACTGACCGCTGAATTCATTCGACACATACAGAGGCACATGCGGAAATGTATGCGGCATATAGAGGAAAAACGGATCGTCTTGGTTCTCTTCGATAAAACGAACCGCCTCATTCGTGTAGCGTTGAGTCAATGTGTTCTGATTAACCGGATTCTCGATCATCTGATCCTGACGATAGAGTTCCAGAGGCGTCATGTCGTTGCTATGCAGTACTCCGAAGTATTCATCGAAACCCTGAGTGAGTGGTGACCATTCCATTCGACTGCCTAGATGCCACTTGCCGAACAGCGCGGTCTGATAGCCGAGCGGCTTTAACGCTTCGGCGAGGCTGATCTCCTCCGAGGCAAGGTGAACGTCGTTGGTGGGTCGCGCAACATCGCTTACTAGATCCAGACGAATTGGATAGCGGCCTGTTAGGAGGCCTCCCCGAGCTGCGGTACAGACGTTTGCGCTGGAGTAGAAACTATCGAGTCTTGCACCTTCCAGGGCCATGCGATCGAGGTTCGGTGTTTTTATTAGCTTCGAGCCATATACGCCTAGATCGCCATATCCTAGATCGTCCGCCATAATAACGATGAAGTTGGGCTGCGGCGCGTCTTGCGCCTGAACGCCAACAATAATGCTGGCTGCCACTAACAACAGCAATGGTTTAACGAGTCGTCTCATGCTTCTACCTCAATTTTTTTCAGTTTAGCCCGAATTCCTGGCTTCTACTAATTTCCTGTTCCCGGCATAACTTCGAAGCTGGAATTGAATGTAACCAGCACGGATGCGAGCTGAAGTAGAACCGCCTGATCTCCTGTCACCGTTCCCACACCCGCCTGCAACTGTGAAGCGAGTGTCTCCTGCCCCATGATAACCGTTTCGAGGTCACTGCGATCCATGGTTATGGTTACGTCAGCGTCGCCAGACAAATAGCCTTCAATATTAGAAAGCGTGCCGCCACTCATTTCCACAATAAAATTCTGCTGCGTATCCGGCGAGCTAAAGTTAATCGTAAAATTCGTTCCATCTGCAAGACCGCTATCGACCCTGGTCGCAACCGCATCCCACCATTGAGTCGTGGTCATAGCTCTAGCTAGACTAGGGCTTGTGCCGCGGGGCGCTGCAACGGCCGGGGCGCCGTTTCTAAGCTCCTGTGCTGAAGAGAGAAAGACGTTACGCATACTCGCGCTCTCATACTGGTAGCCAAGTTGTTCGAAGACGGAGGCAAGGAGGTCTTTGGCCTCGCTATTCTCTGGCTGTGCATAAACCAGTTTGTTTAGAATTTCCATAGCCAAACGATACTGCCCCGCATCGTGTAGAACCTGTCCTCGAGAAATGATAGCTGTCGCGCCTCCCATCATTTCTACATACAAAGGTGCAGAATCTGCAGGTGAAAGCGGCGCAAGTGTTGCGGGGTTGCCATCCCAGTAACCGAGATAACGATTCAACACAGCCCGAGAGTTATGAAACTCGGAGCCATGATACTGTCGCGCACTCCATTGCTGTGCGAGACTTGTCGGCACCTTGTACTCGTTGTGAATCTCGTTGATCGTCACGCCCTGGTTTGCCAGATTCAAAACCTGATTGTTCAAATTCGCATACGCATCACGCTGTGTGCGCATAACCTGCTGGATTCGTTCATTCCCCCAACGTGGCCAGTTATGAGAAGAGACCAAGACCTCGGCATCCTGACCAAATCGATACAGCGCCTCATTGATCTGCTTTGACCATTGCAGCGCATCTCTCACCAATGCTCCTCGCAGGGTATAGACATTGTGTATCGTGGCCGTAATATTTTCCGCAGCCCAGAATACTTTCTGATCTGGGAACCAGGTATTCATCTCTGCCGGAGCCTCAGTGCCAGGTGTATTCTGAAAAACCATGCGCACACCATCGATAACATGTTCTTCATGGCTGTCTTCGATGACCAAGGTTGGCGCAATCAGTCCCGTCGTTCCTGCAGCGAGAGCTTTGCCAATAGCAGAGTCAACTTGGCCAAAGGGCCCGGAAGGAATGCCGCGCCCATACTGCAAGCCTGCGCGTCGTGACATTGCGTTGCCTGCATACACATTCTCGGCGATCGCCTCTTCCATAAATCCCGATGGCGCGATGACCTGCACAGCACCCGACTGCACTTCCTGCTCGCTGATCACACCACGAACACCGCCGAAATGATCGATATGTGAATGGGAGTAGACGACCGCACGGACTGGCAGTTCGCCTAGTTGTTCGTTCACAAGACGCAGCGCTGCCGCTGCAGTCTGCGAAGTAAGTAGCACATCAAATAATATCCAACCCGACTCGCCTCTCACTATCGTCATATTGGCTAGATCGAATCCACGAACCTGATAGATGAAATCGGGCACCACTTCATATAGGCCGAAGTTCATATTCAGAGTTGCCTGTCGCTGCAGCGATGGATGAATACTATCGAAGTCCGTGTCCTCAAGCAGGAAGTCGTAGCGCGTCATATCCCAGACGACGCGACCATTCTCGGCGAGAATTTGTCTTGAGTCGGGCGCTGCTATGAATCCGCGACCAGACTCTTCAAAGTCACGCTGATCTTCGAAGGGCAGGCTACTGCGAAGTTCATTCTGTAACTGTGAAGTAAAGTTGCTTGGCGGCGACCCCTTTGCATTGAAGTGATCCTGTGCAAATGTACTTCCAGCAGAAACTACTAGCGCGAATGCAAAGATCGATATGTCGACGACACGAGACTTTTTTAAAAACAACATGAGAATTCCCCTTATCTTCTGTTCTTTTAGTTTGTTCTACTATCTACAGTAAGAATGCAAAAAGCCAAGAGGAGTTGAAATCTCTTGGCTTTTTGTTTAACGTGATTCGCCTTGGCGTAACCGAAAAGCTATAAAACTATTTCAGCGCTGCCAAGCAATCATTGTGACTACATACGCGAGCGCGTAATCTCAACATCTGAGTTGCGGAAGTAAGATTGAAATTGTCTTTCGACTACAATCGCTTCCTGAGTCTTACCCTGAGCTTCCAAAGCCTGAACAAGACCGAACGTAGTCCAGCCGTTCTGCTGATTCCATATTAGGTCTTTCCGGTATACTGCTTCTGCCTCTGCTGCACGGCCCGCCTCTAGAAGTACTGCACCTAGATAAAGACGCATGGATTGAGACCAATCCGGTGGCTCAGTGTAATTAAGCGAGTCTTGATATTGAATCGCTACATTGTAGTGAACAATAGCGGCGTCAAGATTTCCTTTCGCTTCTTCGATTTCGCCGTGGAGCGCGTGGCTAGCAAGAGTAAGAACATGAGATGCTGGCGTTGGTCCAACACCCGTGTCGTCAACATTATCTGCAACCATCTCGGCCTGAATATTAGCTAGTTCATTTTCGGCTAGCTCCATATGACCCTTCGATACATGCGCGCTGCCTTTAACATAGCTCCACATACCATCTAGGTAAGGTGTACCACTATGGCTTTGCTCTGCACTATGTAGCTTGTCATATTTGCCAAACACCTTATCAACAATCCAAGAGTGTGCGACTCGCTTCTGTCCGCGGTTAATCGCTTCGACGGCCTCACCGACACTGTCGGCTCCGCGCTGCGCTGCAGCCGCTGCCTCAGCATAGTTGCCTTGTAGCATATTGGCATAGCGTACGAAGTCTAGTGCGTGGGGCGCGTGGGCTTTATGTGACAAACCATAAGTACCAATATTTGGGAAATTTGTATCTCCCCAAATTTCAGCAAATTGCAAATCGACAAGCTGTGACCTTTCATTGATGTCGATAGCTTTCTCGTACTCGCCAACTCGAAGGTAGATATGCCCAGGCATATGAACCATATGTCCGGAGATAGGTACAAGGCTTTCCAGTTTTTGCGCTGAAGGCATCGCAAGTTCTGGCTGAGCGGAGGCTTCCATCAAATGAATGTAGAGATGGTTTGCACCTGGGTGATCATGCTCAGATCGCATAGCAGATTCGAAAGCTGCCTGCGCTTCTGCTGTGCCTGACTTGGCAATACCGTCCTCATCCCAGTAATCCCAGCGAGTCGTGTTCATATAAGACTCACCGAAGATAGTGGCTATGTCAGCATCATCTGGATACTGATCGTGTAGATTGCGCATGGCATCGACAAAGGCAAAGTCTCTTTCCCTGCTATCAGGAATGGCATCTTTATTATAGAGAACGAATAGCGCATTGATCATGTCGCGCTCACGTTGACTGCCATTGTTAGCCAGAGCTAGTGCTCTGCGAATTGCGTCAAGGCCGGCACCATTAGGGTCATCAGGCAAGCCGCCATAGCGGCTATTCGGATTGGGGCCTGCAGCATGCGCTAAACCAAAATGGGGCATAGGGCTGTCTGGATCTAGGCGTGCAGCTTCCTGATAAGAGGCAATTGACTCGACGAAGTAGAAACTCCAAGCCATACGCAGCCCTTGGTCGAAGAAAGCCTGAGCTTCTGCAGAATCCGTGGTGATTGGGCGGCTATAAGATCCGCCTCCTGGAACCATAACCGCCAGAGCTTCATCGCTCTGCGCCGTTAAATTGAGTTGTGGTACGAGTAATATGGTTGCGAGTGCAACCGAAGTGACTAATTTTCGCATAAACGTTAACCTCATTAACTTACTGATTTTATTCTATAATTTATTAAATTCGATGCTATGTGTTTTAACGGTTTTCTGCGCCCTTCAGCCATCATAGAATGACTGATCGAACGCTAAAGCTGGCACGCAGTATACCCCATTGTCACTATATTGGAGCGTTTGCGGCCCAATTTGAGGCGATTGTTGATCTATATTAAGAGAATCCACCCATGAACGAGATCGTATTAGACATATTTACCGACTACATCTGACCCTGGTGTTACCTCAGTACCGTGAGTATTGAAAAACTGAAGCAGAATTATCCAGTGAAAACACGTTGGATTCATTTCCCGCTCCACCGAGAAACGCCAGCCGAGGGAAAGTCCTTAGCAGAGCTATTTGCTGGGCGTGATCTCGCGCCTATGCGTGAGCGAATGAAGGCGCTGATGGCTGAAGCTGGGTTGGAATACGGTGAACGCACCCATACTTTCAATAGTCGACTCGCACAGGAACTGGGCAAATGGGCCGACAGCAAACCAGCTGGCGAGGCGATACATGATGCACTGTATCGAGCGTACTTTGTGGACAACAAAAATATCGGCGATGTCGATGAGTTGGTCGAGATTGCCGAGGCTGTGGGGTTGGATGGGCAAGAGGCACGCCGCGTAATCGAAGAGCGTGAATATAAGGAAGCGGTAGATGAAGACTGGCGACGATCTCGTGAGGCTGGTGTCACTGGTGTACCGACGTTCTACGGCAATGATTTAGTAGTCGTTGGCTGCCAACCCTATGAAACCTTAGAGAAGTTTGTTTTACACTTGATGCAAATGAATTCGAATCAGAATGAGGCTAGATGATGTCTAGTAGAACTGCGCTAGTAACTTGCTGCGATAGATACATGGGCAATGCGATCAAGGAAAAATTTGAAGAGCTTGGTATCAATGTGATTGCCGGCCCATCATTGATGCACAGCGAGCAGGAAGTTAGCGAGTTAATTGCTAACGCGGGTGACATCGACATTCTCGTTGCGAATCTTGCCGAACCTCCGATGACAGGACCAGTGCAGGATATCGACAACGAAAATTGGAATCTACTATTCGATTCCTTAGTTCACCCGCTGATGTATTTAGTACGCGCAGTTACACCACAGATGCTGGAGAGAAAGCGCGGTAAAATTATTGCAGTAACGAGTGCCGCACCACTGCGCGGCATTCCCAACAATGCCGCTTACTGTGCTGCACGCGGCGCACAGAATGGTTTCATCAAGGCTGTTGGGCTGGAGTTGGCACGCAATAATATTCAAGTCAATGCGATCGCGCAGAATTACATCAACAATAACACCTACTATCCGGACGATATTCTCGAGAACGAAAAATTCCTAGAACACGTAAAACGTAATGTGCCTACGAACAAAATTGGTGCGGCAAATGAAACGGCTCAACTTGCCGCCTACCTTTCGCGTGAAGACTGTAATCATATGGTGGGACAGATAATTCCTTTGGCAGGTGGTTGGGCCACCTAAACTAGTTACTTTAAACACTTGGCCCGGCCACAACGCCGCTATCATGTAGCTTGCCAATCTCACTTCCTGAAAGCCCGAGCGTATCGCCAAGTATCTCATCGGTATGCTGGCCGAGAACTGGCGCAGGTGTCACTGGAATATTTCCCAAGCCTTCGAAGTTTAGTGGATTCGATGGCATTAGATATTCACCTATACCTGGCTGCTCTACCTTCTCGAATAGCGGATTGTCGGCGCTGCAGTCGATATCTGTCTCAACAAGTTGTTGTATCGTTTGATAGGGGCCCCAACATACTGATGCCTCATTTAGCGCTTGATGCACACTGTGCGAGTCCCGTTGGGCGAACCACGGCTCGAAGAGCTCCTTCAATTTATCGCGCGCGGTGAAGCGATCTCCTTCGTTGCTAAAGTTAAGACCTAGACTGGTTTCCAGCTCTGTGACTTGCGTCTGCGTCTGAGTGACCCGCACTATTGCCTTCCACTGATTTGGACTGACTCCAACTATCATTACTCGCTCGCCATCGCTGCACTTGAAGTCATGACCGAAACTGCCAAAGACGTGATTGCCGACAGACTGTCGGGGCTGCTTGTTCACTTCTGCCTCCGCCAGATAACCAAGATGCCCCATCGTGGCGAGTGCGACATCGGCAAGCGCGAGCCGTATGAACTGCCCCTTGCCATGAATTCTTCTGTGCCGCTCGGCGGTGAGCAAACCCAGGGCAATGTGTTGACCCGCTATTACATCCCAGGCCGGAAAAGGGTTGTTACTAGGGCTCTCGCCATCCCCACTAAGAAACGGCAACCCCACTTTGCTGTTAACGGTGTAGTCCAGAGCACTACCGCCGTGGCGGTCGCCAGTTAGATTGAGATAAATGAGATCCGCACGCCACGCGCGAAGTGTCGCGTCGGCAAGCCAACCCTTCGCAGGAAAATTAGTTAGAAAGATACCAGCGTCTTCACCATCAGCACAGATGAGCTGTGTGATGAGCTCCTTTCCTTCGGGTTTACGAAAGTCGACGGCAAAGGAGCGCTTACCTTTGTTCAAACTGTGCCAATACAGACTCTTGCCCTTGTCAGTGACCGGCCAGCGACGATAGTCGATGCCGCCACCAATTTGATCGAAGCGAATAACATCCGCTCCAAGTTGAGCAAGAGTCATACCACCGGAGGGAGCTGCTATGAAAGCACTCCCTTCGACTACACGCATTCCACTTAGTAAAGCTTGCAATTGTGCTTCCTTATTTATTCGAGATTATTTTTGATACGAAACTCTTCTAGTCGAGTTTATTCGACTAGAAAATAACCGTTATTGATTACAACCTTGTCCTGCTCCAAAGATTTACAACGAAATGCTATTTCGTTGCCATCGATCCAGATCTCAGTACGGATAGTCTCGCCCGGATAGACCGGCGCGGAGAAGCGAAGCCCCATACGTTTGAATCGCGAAGTGTCATAGTCGCAGCAACTCTTTATTAGCGCATGGGTTGCCACGCCCATGGTGCAGAGTCCGTGCAGAATCGGCGCCTTGAATCCTGCATTTCTTGCCACGCTAGGTGAGGCATAGAAGTGGGTTAAAGTCGCCTGTTAGGCGATAGATCAGAGCCTGCTGTGGCAGCGTGGGCAAATCGCAAATCATATCTGGCTTACTTTTTGGGATGATATCGGTCTTCGGGGTTGCCTTACGTTCTCCGCCAAATCCCCCGTCCCCTCTGGCCAAAATAGTTGTAACGAGCGTACAGATATCTTCTCCTGTGGCGACATCTCTAACTACTCTGTCTGATACGATCAGTGCTCCTATGCGCGCACCCTTATCGGTTACGCTAGTTATGCGAATTTTCGCCTCGACGGTACCTTCGCTTGGAAATGGCTTATGCATAATTATTTCTTGCCCCGCATGCAATTCCTTGACCCAATCCAGCCCTGTATCTTCTTCCTTCGCCCAGAATCCAGGATGCGCCATCATTACCGATTGGCTGGGCAATACTTTCAGGTTCTCTTCATAAACGAAACGCAGGCTCTGCTCATCGAGAGGGTCTATCCCCATACCCACGCCCAACGCATATAACATGCAGTCTTTGGCTACATAAGTTTGTTGAACAGTAGAAAATTCTTTGTTCAATAGTTTTTCAGGATCGAATGCCATTGTTCTACTTCCCCATTGATCTCGCCATCTGACTAGATCACTTCTCGACTGAAAATCTTAAGGAGCTTCTTCGATCAGTTCTCGCGCTACAACTTTTATAGCTAGAACTTCTTCCGCGCCTTCAAATATAGAAAGTACGCGAGCATCAACGAAAAGGCGGCTTACTGCGGATTCTTCTGCATAGCCCATGCCTCCGTGAATCTGCAGCGCTTCGCGGCTGAGCATCTCAGCGGCACGACAACTAAATAGCTTAACAAGACTCGCCTCCATCTGACCGGCGCCATCATCCATTAATTCCGCTACCGCATAACTAAATTGTCGCGCGGCAGTAAGTGTGGCTAGCAGCCTAGCTAATTTAACCTGAGTAAGTTGAAAATCTGCGATAGCACTACCAAATACTTTCCTGCTCTTTGCATAGGAAAGGGCGCTCTCGAATGCAGCCTGCATCACGCCCGTCGCACGAGCAGCTGTCTGGATTCTCCCACCAGCGAAACCCGCCATGGTGAAATAGAACCCCCTGCCTTCGCCCGCTTCCTCGCCGACAAGATTTTCACTAGGCACAAAGAAGTCCTCAAAGAATAAATCATAGGAATGCATGCCGCGATATCCGATCGTTGCAATTGCCTTCCCAGTTACTGAGCCGCCATCTTCCTGCGCGTGCTTAAAGTTATGGCCGATGAATGACGGCTTTTCTACTAGAAACAGACTCAACCCCTTATAGCCTAGCGAGGTGTCCTTGCTGCTGCGAGCCAGCACGACTAGCAACTCTGATTTCCCCGCGAAAGTACACCATGTCTTGCTGCCGTTGAGTAGCCATCCGTTTATGGTTTTAGTTGCCTTGAGAGAGACCGCAGCAACATCAGAGCCGGTATTCGGTTCGGTAATAGAAATCGCGCAGAGCGTCTTTCCTGCCGCAAGCAGAGGAAGCCATTTTTGTTGTTGCTGTTCACTTCCGCCACTAAGCAATGCGCGTGCCGCAATCTCCGGCCTCGTTATCAAACTACCTGCGGCGCCTAAGGAGCCTCGGGATAGCTCTTCTGTCACAACGATCATGCTAAGGCTATCTGGGCGATCATCTGGTTGGAGTCCGCCGAACCGTTCCGGTATACACGTACCAAAGCAACCTAGTTCTGCTGCGCCTTGAAGGATCGAGTCGGGAATGTCTTCATCAAAGCGGTGAATCTGTTCGGCAAGCGGCGTCACCTCTTCATTGGCAAATCGGTAAAACGTTTCCCGCACGAGCTCCTTCTCTTCGCTTAATAATGAGGGCAGACGCTGGATATCGTTATCTACTATTTCGCCACCTAGGCTCGATAGGAATTTCGTGCTCGCGTAGGTGTCTAGCAGCTTCCTGTAGACAGTCCCCTCGTGAATGTCCAATAACTTTGCTCTATCTAAGCCGACGTCGGTTGCGCGGGCGACTAACTGATTTAGAACGCCCTGCAAGGTCTCTGCGCAGAAGCTTAGTGCAAGCTGTTGCGTGAATTTTTGTGTGATTAATTTCTGCGCGTAGTCATTAAATGCCGCTGCTGCAGACAGCTGTGCCATGCAGAAGGCCAATTCGTAGCTGGGAAGTTGCCAGTCATCCAATAGCTTCCCATCGAAGCCTGCATCGCTAGAGCACTGATCCTTTATATAGGAAAAGGCAGCGGTCACGTGCCGCTTTAACACAGCTAGTTCGGTATTTGCTTCTTCGAGATGTTTTAAGTGTGAAGACATTTATGCGCTGCTCAGTAGCGAGAAAAAATCACCTATCGATAAGGGGCGTAAGCCTGAAGAACGGAGGATTTTATTCGATATCGTCTGTAATTGCGATGTATGCCCCCAGATACTGCTTGGAGACTATCCCTGTTAGCTCAATGCTAACAATTTTTATATTTGACATGTAATCCCACCCCTTGAAGTATTAGCGGGGCCGCCTTCTCCATTCGGGTGATCCGCATCTTCTCTTGCTTCGCAGAAGCGATGTGATCCCCATATTCGCGCTGCCTGCCTGGCGTTAAGGTATTGAACGCCACCTTTAACTTCAAGTCTTTCTTCAGCGCGGCATCTAACTCAGCGGATATTCTTAGAGTCTTCTTAGTTGGCGTAACCTTTTTCCCAGCATGATGGTTCGCAATCGTTTCGATCACATAGGCTCTAACGAGCATCTTATTGATCTTACTACCTTCTTCGATGCGAAGTTGGCGCATGCCTTTCGCTGTACCCTCTTGCGCGCTGACTAGAACTGACTTCACGTCTTCAAGAAAAACACCCTGATGAAACCAGATCGCACAATGATTCTTGAATCTAGCTAGGGAGATTAGAATACTGCTGTCGAGGGTATAGCTTGGATAACCCCACTTAACTGTCTCAACTAGCACCGACGCATTGAGTATGGCACGCAATGCAATGAGCTGATCTCCCCACTTGTCATGCTTCTCTATATACGCTTCGGTTTTCTTTGCATCACTAATAGTTTCACCCCTAGTGTTTACAGTACCAGCTCATCTCATCCAGTGTAGTTCTTGTTGATCAAAGAATTCAGTACATGATCTTCCCATTCACCGTCTATCTGCAGAAAACGTTTCGCATAACCCTCGCGCTCGAAGCCGAGTCTTTTCAGCAGCGCTTCAGAGCGTTTGTTCTGGGGCATATAATTAGCAATTACTCGATGCAGCTTGATTTCGGAGAACACATACTCGATCGTATATTCCGCGAGCTCTTGCATTCTTCCCTGGCCCTCGAAGCCTTTATCCACCGAATAACCCATATGACAGGATTGAAAAACACCACGAACAATATTGCTAATCGAGCAAGTACCAATGACCTGAGTTTCTGAATCGTTAACACCAATAAAATGCACCGAGCTATTTTCCAAGAAGTCTTTCTCTCTCTCGATTAGCCGCAGTGACCAGCTAGCCACGCTATGGCGAGCCCTCGGCATGCGCGGACTCCATTTTTTCAGATGAGTCTCGTTCGTTTGATAATAATTCGCCAGAATGATTTCGTGCCCGGGCGTGCTGCGCGTAATTTTCATATATTGGCTCTACAGTATCCGCAGCATGAGCAAGGCCTGTTCATCCATGTGAGTAAACTGGGCAACCGAATTCCACCCCAATTTGGAATACAGGCCTCCTCCTAGGTTAATCGTTTGTAGATAGAGATGTGTCAAATGCAACTGTTTCGCCATCTCAACAATATGCAGGCTCATCTGAGAGGCTATCAGGCCATCGCGAACACTCTCTTTCACGAATACGCTGCCTAGCCAGTAGTGGTAATCCGGAAAGACGTCCACAAGTTCGTGCTGTTTGAGGGCTGCTGTTCCCACGGGGATGCCATCAAGCGTTGCTAGTATGTGAATAGGCAGGCGGGTTTTGCTGAGCGAGCTGTGCAACTTATTCCTGGCGAGGTCGATATCAGCTCCCATGCGATCGGCCCAAACAGTGCGCCACCAGTCAATGACCAGCGGCACGGCCTCTGGCCTATCGGCAAGGTACTCGAATTCTAGATTCAGCTTTGACCCCATTGTATGCACTCGGACACTATTGAAACTCAGCTCAAAGCAAAGATACGCCGATAGTACCGATCATATCAATGCTCTGTGGCAATTTTACCACCGTCGCTTGGGGGAGAGCGCCCTACCAAAGCCGACACTGCTGGGTCGTGTCCTCCTCGAGAATTCGATCGCCTCATACTTGACGCAGCAACGCGCTTTTTTACTTGAGCTTTGCCTACAAAATATAGGAGACTCAGGCAACTTTGGCTGGAACTCCGGCTTCCGCCGGACTCGGAAATAAGCAGTGCAGTTTTGATCTAACGGTGAGTTTATTGGCTACTGAAATCACAAAAAAAGCTTCGAGCAAGAGCGCTGCGGTTAGCGACTGGCACAAGATCGAGCCCAAGAAATTTCGCCGCGAACAGATCAAAATGCTGTGGGGGTAACCTACCACTAATCTTTCTTGTAGATATAGCGACTGGGTCTTTCCTATTACTGCTCCTAGTGACGACAGCTTACAATCCACTATCATTTTATTGGTATGGCGTCCTAGTAATTAGCACAGCAATTCGCGCATTCCTCACCTACCGTCATAATCAGAAACCTTCAACTTCACACAACTATAACTCTGACTGGCAATTCCTAATCATAGGCGCGTTTATCTTAGGTTCTATCTGGGATAGCGCTGCTTTTGTATTGCCTGAGAATCCTTCGTTCGTGACCGTGGGGATTATTATCCTATGGTTAGCTGGCCTATTGGCCGGTGCAGCTACCACTATGTCGGTCCTTCGAGAAGTGTTTTTCAGTTTGCTGTGCCCGCCACAGTGCTGTACCTGTCTCTTATACACATCTCCGAGCCCACGAGACCGAGG
>CAJXQP010000014.1 GCA_913058275.1 uncultured Gammaproteobacteria bacterium
ACGAGATCAGCCTCGGTCTCGTGGGCTCGGAGATGTGTATAAGAGACAGATCCGGTAGAAACTCTAGAATTTTTTGGCCTAGCCGCAGACATGACTGTAATCGAGATTCTGCCATCTAGGGGCTGGTATACGGAGATCATGGCTCCCTATCTTCGTGATCACGGCAAATACTACGCAGCGCATTTTTCACCTAACGCCTCTGCCTCTTACATGCCGCCTAACCTGCGTAATTTCGAAGAGAAGATCACAGCAGACCCAGATCTCTACGGAAAAATTACCGTACGTCACCTGAACCCACCTAACGAGGTTGCTATTGCACCAGCAGAGTCGGCAGACATGGCACTGACGTTTCGCAACGTGCACAACTGGATCATGGCCGGACAAGAACACGAATATTTCGCCACGTTCTACAAGGCACTGATGCCTGGCGGAGTACTAGGGGTGGTTGAGCATAGAGCTAAGCCCGATGCCGGCATGGACGTCATGCGCACCTCGGGATACGTAACCGAGGCTTATGTAAAAGAAGTTGCAGCAGCTGCCGGATTCGAATTCGCAGGCAGCACCGAATTGAATGCCAATCCAAAGGATCCAACAGTTCATCCGGAAGGTGTTTGGACTCTACCTCCTAACTACAGAATGGGCGATGTTGATAGAGATAAGTACATGGCAATCGGCGAAAGCGATCGCATGACGCTGAAATTCGTCAAACCGCTGTAGAACGTTGACAGAAAAACTCGACAGCATTAAAAACGATCCGTCTGTATGCCTCATCATCGGTGCCGGTGACTACATCGGCGCTGCCATAGCACGCCGATTCGCCGCTGGTGGCTTCATCGTTTGTCTTGGCAGACGCAATGGCGAGAAGAACGATGCACTCGTTGCACAGATCGAGGCCGCTGGCGGTCAGGCCCACAGCTACACATTAGATGCACGCGAAGAAACTCAAATAGTCGAGCGTTTCGCCGCCATTGAGAAAGATGTCGGGCCAATCGAGATCGTGATTTCGAACGCCGGCGGTAACGTGAACTTCCCCATCCTAGAAACCACAGAAAGAGTGTTCTACAAAGTTTGGAAGATGGCCTGCCTTACTGGATTCCTAAGTGGTCGGGAGGCAGCAAAATACATGCTGCCACGCAGCAGAGGCTCTATATTCTTCACAGGCGCAACAGCCAGCCTACGTGGCGGCAGTGGCTTCGCCGCATTTTCAAGCGCTAAGTTCGGACTACGCGCCTTGGCACAAAGCATGGCGCGCGAACTCGGCCCCAAGAACATTCATGTGGCACATCTGATAATCGATTCCGGCGTCGATACCGCCTTCGTCCGTGATCGAATAAAGGACCAGGGCGAAGATCCAGACTCCCTAGCGGCCGACACTCTCATGGAGCCAAAATCTATAGCAGACAATTATTGGATGCTGCATCATCAGAGTCGCGATGCCTGGACTCATGAAATGGACGTCAGGCCCTTCGCCGAGAAATTCTAAACCTTGCCAATTCACACTAGACACTAACTTAAGGGTGAAACTACGTTATGACAATTAGAGCAGAATTCCATTTCGATTTTGGCAGTCCTAATACCTACTACTGTCATCGCGTCATACCTGCCATCGAAGAACGCACTGGCATCACCTTCGACTATGTGCCGATATTACTAGGCGGCGTATTTAGAGCGACAAATAATAAATCTCCCATGGAAGCGTTCGCGGGCATCAAGAACAAATCTGAGTACAACGCTCTAGAGACAAAGCGCTTCATTGAGAAATACGATCTATCGAAGTTCAAATTTAATCCTCACTTTCCCATAAACACACTGCATATTATGCGTGGAGCCGTTTGCGCGCGTGACAAAGGCATCGCTAAGGAATACATCGAGGCTATATATCAGGGCATGTGGGAGCAGGAACTCAACATGGCCGACCCCGAAATTATAAAGAGCGTTCTACTAGCTGCAAGCTTACCAGCGGATGAATTGCTAGCGGGGAGCGTCGAGCCCAATGTGAAGCAGAAGCTAATAGACAGCACAGAGGCCTCGGTAAATCGAGGCACGTTCGGGGCACCTACCTTTTTTGTAGGTGATGAAATATTTTTCGGGAAAGATCGACTAAGAGAAGTTGAAGAAGAGATCGTCGCTATACTAGCGCGATCGTAGACTCGCGCCACACTGATCCTACCGCGAAGAGATTTCTGCGCGATCGTAGACTCGCGTTAAACTAATTGCCCCGCGAAATGACTCCGGCTCGATTGTCATCTCGACCCTCAATCGATTCCCGCCCTCTTCGAGGGTATAAGTCTCAAGCGTGAAGCCTCCATCGCGAGGTCTAGCCTCTACGACTAGCGCCGCAGCATCCCAATTCCCGAACGAGAAGTCTTCGCCACCTTCTGCATAGAAACTATTGGCCGTAGTACTGCGCCGCCGACCATCTGTGTGGAAGATGCGTTGATAGTTATCCGCATAGGTGAAGGTAAATTCCGGGTCAGTATATTCGATACGCAATACATCGTCATAGGAGATGCGATCGTAGAGTTCCTGCTCCGGGGGACCACCTCGATAGAAGTCTTCTGGCCGCTTCTTGAAAAAGCGCCGAGGAACCTTTCCACCACCATCCTTGATCGCCTCTTCAACCTGATCGTCGCTATTGTCAGATAGATCTTCATTGAAGACCCAGTCTCCCACCATTAGCGGGTTATTTTCGGCATCCGCACTCTGACTCTGGGACTGCTGCGCGCCTGCCAAGAACACGGTGAAAAATATCAACAGCACGAACAGGCTCTTTGTTGTCTTACCAAAAACAAGTAGTTGATCGCTCACTTTGTTCATCCATTTATCTAAGAGTACAGGTCACTATCATTAGATCGTCTTTCGCCATGCGGCGATTGCCTTCCCAATCTCGTGAGGTGAATCTTCCTGTAGAAAATGATTCCCCGAGACTGTCACTTCAGTCTGATTCGGCCATGACCGACAAAATTCTCGCTGCGCTCCTATCAATATCGCACCTGGCTCAGCATTAACAAATAGCTTGGGTAGATCCGCTTCAGTAAGCCAATCAGCATAGGCTTGCACGATCTCTACTACGTCTGCAGGGGTTCCATCGATCGGTATTTGTCGTGGCCAGGTAAGAGTCGGTCGTCGATCCTCACCACTATTTTGGAAAGGACGCCGGTAGACTGCCATCTCCTCCTCACTCAGATCTCTAAGAATAGAACCCGGCAGGACTCTCTCGACGAAGGTGTTCTTATCCAGCACCATTTCTTCACCGGCACTCGAGCGAAAGCCCTGGAACACACCTCGTGCAGCCTCAGGCCATTCATCCCAAGATACCGGTCGAACAATGCCTTCCATATAGGCGATGCCCTTAACGGCATCACGATGCCTATTAGCCCAATCGAAACCCAGCGCTGAACCCCAATCATGAATAACCAAAGTAACATCGCTCTCGATTCCCAGAGCCTCCAACGCGCCGTCTAGATACTCTCTGTGTTGCACGAAGGTATAGCTGCTGGCATCGGGATTTTCTAGCTTGTCAGAATCCCCCATGCCGATGAGATCGATAGCTATACACCGCCCCTGATCTTGTAGGTGCGGCATGACATTCCGCCATAGATAGGATGAAGTAGGATTCCCATGCTGGAAAATGATCGGGTCGCCCTCTCCCATCTCCACATAGCTCATCGTCTTGCCCTTAACAATGACCTCCTTCTTTGCGTGTTCCTTGGCGCTTAGCATGACTTTCTCCATGGTTAGTTTGGGTTTTCAACCCTGAAAGGTGAGGCTCTATGAGAATAAACCCCCCCGCTCATCAATTCAATTGCTGCAGGCGTATCAGCCAGAGTATGCAGCCTCGAGCTGCATTTGAACAAGCGCCCAGTTATCGGCTATGCTCCAATCCCACGGCGTGAATCACACTACGGCAATCAGGAGAGAATCCGAATGACAATGCAGAAAACACCTCTATTAATGTCCAGGATAGTAGGCAGGGGTGCAATCCTAGATCCTAATATAGAAGTCGTCACCATGCAGGCCGAAGGCACGCATCGGCAGACGCTGAAACAAACCTGGGATAGAGCGAATCAGGTTGCCAACGCTCTGCAAAAACATGGCATCGAGGTGGGCGAAAGAGTAGGCAGCTTCATGTGGAATAATTACCGCCATCTGGAGTTGTATCAAGCAGTTCCCTCTATGGGCAGTGTGCTGCACACGCTGAACATTAGACTCTCTCCCACCGATCTTGAATACATCATCAATCACGCAAACGATAGAGTGATCTTCGCAGACGAAGATTTACTTCCTCTACTGGAGCCACTCTGGGGCAAGCTGCCTAGTGTAGAGCTTCTCGTCATCTGCCGTCATGGCGAGGGCGGCGAGAGTTCATTCGAAAACCAAATTGATTATGAAGACTTTATCGCAGGTCAGGATACAACTTACGACTGGCCAGAAATAGATGAGAACTCTCCGATGGGCTTGTGTTACACGTCAGGCACTACTGGCAAGCCAAAAGGTGTCATGTACACAAACCGTTCCACCTACTTGCATACGCTTACCGAATGCCTAACAGATTCTATGGGGCTGTCATCTCTCGATTCCCTTCTGTGTATTGTGCCAATGTTTCACGCCATGGGATGGGGGCTTCCTTTCTGCGCCTCTATGCTGGGCTGCAAGCAGGTTTTGCCGCATCGCTTCATGGTGCCGGATGCTTTTCTTAAACTTATGGACGAAGAAGAAGTTACGATCTCTGCCGGGGTTCCAACTATCTGGCAGGGAGTTAAGGCCGCACTCGAGGCTGATCCCGAGAAGTATGACCTGAGTAAACTAAAAAGCATGACCTGCGGCGGGTCTGCGCCACCGGTCTCTATGATGCGTTGGTACTGGGACAGCTATAACGTAGAAATGATTCAGGGCTGGGGAATGACCGAGACCAATCCTCTTGGCACCTTGTCGAGAAAGGTAGCCAAACGCTCTCACCTAAACATATCCGAAGACCAACAGTTTGAAAATATTGCCAAGGCCGGCCTCGCTATGCCGGGACTGGAGATCGAAATCTTCGATGAGGATTGGAACCGTCTACCACACGATGGAGAAGCTGTGGGTGAACTCTGCATTAAGGGGCCATGGATTGCGGCGGAATATTTTGATGATCCACAACCGGACAAATTTCACGACGGCTGGCTCGTGACTGGTGATGTCGCGAAGATTGATCCTGAGCAATATATTCTCATCGCCGATCGCTCTAAGGATTTGATCAAGTCAGGCGGCGAATGGATATCATCGGTAGACTTAGAGAACCATATCGTAGGAATGGCCGACATTGCACAGGCAGCAGTTGTAGCGCAGCCTCACCCGAAATGGGATGAACGACCAGTTGCGTTAGTCATTATGGAGAAAGGCAAGTCGCTGGATAAAGAGGCTGTGCTCGAACACTGCAGCAAGATCTTCGCCAAGTGGCAATTGCCGGATGATGTGATCGTCACAGAGGCGATCCCACTTACCTCTACGGGCAAGATAGACAAGAAGGTCATCCGCGCAAAGTTAGATGCCGAAGGCTATCAGCTACCTAGCTTACGCTAGGCAGCCGCCGCTTAAATTTAAAAAATCACTGGCCTGGGTCGGTAGGAGCGTAGTCGATACCTTCGGTATCTGCCCTCCTGGCCCCCGCCAGAATTCCAGGTAACGCATAGTTCCCCTCGTGACAGGCATACTCAAATAGACGCTCGCCATTCGCGTTCATGGGTAGTTCGCCACTCCACGGCTGACTGTAATTTGCTGCATCCTCAACGGTAAACTGATACAAGACTGTGTCATCCGACGTGCGCGTGAAGCGCTCAGTCACCTTCATCTGCTGAGAACCATAGAAGCGATGTTCCAATGAGGAGCGCATACCCTGCTGCGCGTGAAAATTTGTCGTCTCGATGACGAGAGAACCTTCCTCGTAGTAACCAATCGAATCACCCAACCAAGGATAGAGCGGTGGATCCTGATGCTCGGAATTCATGCGTACGATACGTGCATCATGATTCATCTCTGCTACTAGGACGACGTGAGATTTCGTCTGAATAATTTGTGTCAGGTTGTTGTAGAGAACCGGCAACTTTGGCGGTCCACCCGAAGAACCGAAACCTACCATACAGCGCTCACCAAGAGGTCGTACCTCGGGCCCATCGTAGGATTGTCTCTGCTGCATCGCCGCCGCAAAATTGGCACGGCCCTGTTCGCTATAGGGAAGCTGGCCATCTTCGGGCTCCACTATCACCGATGTACGAATCTCTCCATTTATGACCGCTAGTTGCTCTCCCGGATCCATCCAGAACGTATTATAGCCACCAACATTCTGACCCACCGAAGGCGCCTCACGGTTCGGGTCGCTAGGTCGATTGCTCGCCTGCATTCGCGCCTGCACCCTGGTTTCAATCAAGATCGCCTCTTCTTCAGAGATCGCCAGCTTGCCCTCGAACCGAGCTGCCCTCTCTAAGTTGGTCTGGGTTGCTAGCGACCAAGTTCCCTGAATGTCCGGCACACCAAATTCTGTTAGCGGTGCTATGTAGCCTGCCTCAGCTGCAAAACTACTGCTATGAATAAAAACGAATATGGCAAAGGCACAGACGCTAGCCCGGGTTAATGCCGAGTAATCGAGAACGGAATGATTTTTATCTTTCACTGAATTGCTCCTAGTTGCCGGCTTCAAGCCCCTGTTATCAATAGGGCTCTTACGCGCATTGAGATTATGCCATCTATCCAGCCCCAGATTCTAACATCCTGCCACCCACCGCAGTTTCCTAGGGATTGGGCTAAGTAGCCTAGCTCATCCTCCGTTCGCAAAATACAAGCGATTTAGACGAGAGTGTTTTTAAATTAGTGAACTCAGTTCGGTGTAACTGAGGTTTAAATCTGTTATAAAAGGGAACATTAGTATCAAATTGCGTGTTTTCGCCCCAATTTGATACAAAAAAAATAGTGGTAGTAAAGGATTGAACCCGTAGCAATGACGAATACCAAACAAATAACGAGCGCAGTCGCGCTTCTTGCCTCCATAGCAGTTCTCGATAATTTTATCTTTGTTGAATTGGAACCTGGATTCGAAAGCATGGTGCTTATCGAACACTATGGCTTTGCGAACGAAGCTGAAATTGCGCAAGCGAATGAGAGCGGCACGGCCTTGCGTGAAGCAAAAGATTTTTGGATCGATCAACACAGTGTTAGCAGCGCTAACTTCGCGAAGTTTTTAGAATCAACAGGCTATGAGCCGCAGGAAGTTGCACCACATAGCCAGCGGAAATTTACAAACCAAATTGAAGATGTCGCACTTGCTATTAGCGTCGAAGGATTACGGGCTCAAGTTGGCAATGCAAATTGGAAGAAGACTAGTAATCACTTTCCCATGAACCACACTGTCATGGGCCAAGACGGTCTGAAGGTGAATTTTAACGACGCTCAGATTTATTGTAATTGGCTAGGTAAAGTTCTACCGACAGCAGAACAATTTGAACATATCTCTATGCAAGACCATGACAAAAAAACCACCGAGCTTATCGAGTTTCGCTGTGTGAGAAATATTTAAAATCACGAATAGCCGCCATTCGGCGCAAGCCAGCTAGATCTCTCTAGCTATTAACAACTTCATGATTTCGTTACTGCCACCGTATATCTTCTGGATACGACTATCCGCATACATCTTGGCAATCGGATACTCCATCATGAATCCATAGCCACCGAAGAACTGCAGACATTCATCTATGATTTCGCACTGCTTCTGCGTCGTCCACCACTTCGCCATGGCAGCCGTCGCTTCGTCTAATTTCCCATCGGCAAGCTTCATCGCGCAGTCGTCGACGAACACTCTGGCCAGACGTGCCTCTGTATAGCGCTCCGCCAGTTTGAATTGCGTATTCTGAAAATCGAGAATGCGCTTCCCAAACGCTTTGCGTTCTTTTACATACTCGCTCGTAATCTTCAATGCTTTCTCGATCGCCGCACAGGCGCCGGCAGCAATAATCAATCTTTCCTGCGGCAGTTGCTGCATCAACTGCACAAAACCGTTCCCTTCGGATGGGCCTAACAAATTTTCTTTGGAAACTCTTACATCGTCGAAGAATATCTCAGCGGTATCCTGCGCCTTCATGCCAAGCTTCTCTAGGTTCCTGCCGCGGCTGAAGCCGCCCTCGCCTTCAACCAAGTCGGTTTCCACCATGATCAGCGAGATTCCCTTGCCGCCCTCTGACGGATCAGTCTTCGCTACAACACAGATAAGATTTGCGGTCATGCCATTGGTTAGGAATGTCTTCTGTCCATTCAGAACGTATTCGTCGCCCTTCAGGAGAGCGGTAGTCGCCACTGCCTGAAGATCGGAGCCAGTGCCTGGCTCGGTCATCGCGATAGCAGAGACGATCTCTCCGCTCGCCATTAACGGCAACCACTTCCTCTTCTGCTCTTCACTGCCGTAAGAATTAATGTAATGGGCAACAATGCCAGAATGCACACCGTTTCCAAATCCAGTAACGTTGGCGTAGCTAAGCTCCTCGACCAGCACCATCTCGTGCTTGAAGTTACCGCCTCCACCGCCATACTCTTCTGGTATTGATGCGCAGAGCAGGCCAGCCTTTCCAGCAATAAGCCATGCATCCCGATCGACGAAGCCCTGTTTCTCCCACTTATCCATCTTCGGTACAAATTCTTTCTGCAGAAATTTGGCGACCGCGTCACGCATAATATGCAACTCTTCATCCATCCAAGGCGAATCGTAGGAATCAATCATGATATTTTCTCTTAGGCTGTAGCCGAATCCATACGTTCGATGATCATGGCATTTGCAGTGCCGCCACCCTCGCAGATAGCAATCAAGCCATAGCGCTTCTCCTGCCGCTCTAACTCATGTACTAACGTGGTCATGAGTTTCGCACCGGTAGCGCCTAGCGGATGCCCTAAAGCCTGCGCTCCACCATTTACATTTAACTTGTCTAGGTCCGCACCCACCGCCTTTGCCCACGCAAGAGGCACAGACCCGAACGCCTCGTTGACCTCGTACAGATCGATGTCATCGATGGTCAGTCCTGCCTTGGCTAGTACTTTATGTGTCGCAGGGATAGGGCCTTCTAACATGATCACCGGATCTGAGCCGACTACCGCCAACGAGTGAATCTTCGCGCGCACCGGCAGATTGTATTTCGCTACCGCCATCTCATTTGCGATCATGACAGCTGCCGAGCCATCACTAATCTGACTCGCAGTACCGGCTGTTATCACTCCGCCTTCTCGTAGGGTTTTTAAAGACTGCATGCCCTCTAAAGTTGCAGCGCCGCGAATACCTTCATCTGCTAGATGCACATCCGCCGAGCCATCTTCTAACTTAATATTTAACGGGACAATCTCTTCTTTGAAGTAGCCATTCTCAGTTGCAGCTTTTGCGCGCTGATGACTCAATAGTCCGAAGGCATCGAGATCGGCACGAGTAATCTCATACTTTCCCGCCAATAGCTCTGCGCCATCGAACTGACTAAACTGGATGCCTGGATACTGAATCTCCAAACGTTCACCCTTAGGGATACCACGGCCATTCGGTAGGCCATCACGTATATTGGAGCCAATTTCTACCGTGCTCATCGCCTCTACGCCGCCGGAAATAATAACGTCCTGAGTGCCCGACATGACTGCCTGCGCACCAAACTGAATTGCCTGCAACGACGAACCGCATTGACGGTCTACAGTTGTTCCTGGCACGGCTAGATCGAGCTTGGAAGACATGGATACATTGCGGCCTAAATTGCCCGCCTGTGAGCCTATCTGCACCACGACACCGAATATCACATCGTCTACAGCGTCGGTAGGAATACCCGTTCTATCGACTAGCTCATCAACTACGATTGCGCCCATATCCACAGGGTGGATAGCACTCAATCTGCCTTTCTTCTTTCCTGTTGCAGTACGCACTGCTCCGACTATGTATGCATCAGCCATTTTTTTGCCCCCTGGCAATTGTTGAATTAGTTAGATAACTAAAAATATTGTTTGAATAACTTACTATCAAAGTGCCGGCATACGAATGCCCGCGTCGAGCCTTATCGTTTCACCATTAAGGTATGAACAAGTCACGATATGCGCCACCTGATCTGCAAACTCTTCAGGATTACCGAGACGCTTTGGAAATTGCGTGATAGCTATGAGTGGATCTCGCACTTCGTCCGGAGCTGATGCCAGCAATGGCGTCTCAAATACTCCTGGCGCGATCGTATTGACTCGAATGCCTCGCTTTGCGAGATCTCGAGCAATCGGCAATGTCATCGATACGATGCCACCCTTAGATGCAGCATAACCTGCCTGGCCGGTCTGACCATCGAATGCGGCGATGGAAGCCACATTAATGATGACTCCACGCTCATTGTCGGCTGTTACTGGATCGTTAACCTGCATAACTTCAGCGCACAGGCGCAGCACATTGAAGGTGCCGATTAGGTTGACTCTTACGATGTGCTCGAATTTCTGCAGCGCCATCGGACCGTTCTTTCCAACCGTGCGCGCAGCTCCACCGATTCCCGCGGAGTTAACATTGATGTGTACCGTGCCAAATTTTTCTTTGGTCTTTTCAAGCGCCGCCGCTACCGACACTTCATCCGCGACATCGCCTGCATGAAAGATGGCGTTATCACCCAGCTCGGCCGCTGCCTTGAGCAACATGTCCTCGTTCAGATCGAACAATATCACTTTCGCGCCTGCCGCAATAAAATTTCGTGCGGTGGCTAGGCCTAGGCCTGATGCTCCACCCGTGATGAATGCTGTTTTATTCTGTAATTCCATAGTTGCTTGGCGCCGTAAGTTGATGTCTAAGGGACGCAAAAGGATAATGTATCCGTTACAAAAGTGAAACAGATAATAAAATAAGGTTTACAGGCTGAAATCATGAGACTTTTCCCTCATTGGTTTTATTTCCTCTACACAATCCCCTATGATTCATAGGCCTTAAATTTAATGACAGGAATCGAGATGGGACCGCTACAAGGATTGAAAGTACTGGAGATGGCAGGGATTGGCCCAGGCCCCTTCTGCGCCATGATGTTAGCCGACATGGGTGCTGAGGTTGTTCGCATCGATAGACTGAACCACAAGGGCACTGGCCACAGAGGAAACGTACTAAATCGAGGGCGCCGTTCAATCGCGCTAGACCTCAAAAACCCCGCCGCTGTTGAGACGGTTCTACGGATGGTTGAAGAGGCAGACGCACTAATCGAGGGATTTAGACCCGGCGTGATGGAACGCCTAGGTCTAGGACCAGATGTCTGCCTCGAGCGCAACCCAAAGCTCATCTTCGGACGCATGACAGGCTGGGGACAATATGGACCTTTAGCTCAGGCAGCTGGGCACGATATAAACTATATATCCATAGCAGGGGCGCTAGGAGCAATGGGCTATTCAGACAGAGCTCCGGCCCCGCCGCTCAACCTAGTAGGTGATTTCGGCGGTGGTGCCATGTATTTGCTAACAGGCATACTCGCCGCACTCCATGAGAGAGCCAACTCAGGACAGGGGCAGGTTATTGATGCTGCCATGACCGATGGTACCGCAAGTCTGCTAAGCCCCTTCTATGGGCTTATGGAAATGGGTATGTGGACTACCGACAGGCAGGCCAATAAATTGGATGGCGGCGCTCACTATTACGGTAGTTATGAGTGTAGTGATGGGAAATATATTTCCATAGGCTCAATCGAGCCACAGTTCTATGCTCTTCTTTTAGAGAAGTGTGAAATTGTAGATGAGGAGTTTCTAGCACAGCAAGACCAGAGTGCATGGCCACAACTAAGAGAAAAACTCGTGAAGCTGTTCTCCACGAAGACGCGATCCGAATGGAGCGACTTGATGGAAGGCACGGACGTCTGCTTCGCGCCAGTACTTGATCTAGGCGAAGCCCCAAGTCACCCTCACAATGTTGCAAGAGATACTTACGTAGAATTTGATGGCGTGACTCAGCCCGCGCCCGCTCCGAGATTTAGTCGCACACAGTCGCAGATTAAATCCTCTGCCGCCATGGTCGGCGAGCATACCGAGCAGATATTGGCAGACTGGGGATATAGTGAAAACGAAATTGAGGAACTACGAACAGCGAAAGCCATCTAAAAAAAACAGCTAAATGTAAAATCAAACTCTTATAATCGCTCTAGGTTTAGTCGCAATGGTTACTGGCATTGCATTGCTCACTAATGGGCGAGCAATAAGCAGATACCTGGCTTGCTTGGAATCGCCGCGGGTTACATGGCCACCTGCGTGGGTGTTCTCCTTGCTTCTATGCAAGGGATCCTGCCCCCAGTAGTCTCTATCTTTCTCGCCAATGCCTTGATCATGGGCGGGCGCATCCCTGTTCTGTTCGGTCTGGCAAATTTCTGGAACCAGGAGAATACCAAGCTGCCGCTGTTCTGCATCGTTTGGTTTGTAGGCAGTATTGCTGGCTTTTACTATTTTACGTTTGTAGACGAAAATATTCTTTGGCGCATCCGCATCTATACCGTGATGATGGTGATTTTCTCTGCTAGCATCGTCTATGTTGTAGCCAAAGGCCTGAAGATAGAAAGAAAACTTCGACCAGTCATGGCCATCAATACAGCCTTTGGTGCATTTTTACTGCTTACACTCACGGTGTTCAATGCAGTCACTGAGTTTACTCTCATGTTTTCCCGCCGCTCAGAAGTTATAAATTCTACAGAAGAAGCCACTGTCTTATTCTTGCTCAGTTCCATCGTCACAATGACGGTCTTCGCGATCTCAATTCTCATCATGACGATGGAAGAGCTCAAGGTTGAATACCAAAAAGACGCAACCTTCGATCCAATTACAACTATATTGAATGAACGCACTTTTGTAGAGGTAAGTAATCGAGTGCTAGGTGTAGCTCTGCGCTATACGAAACCAGTCTCTATGCTGACCCTAGAACTCACGAACCTCGACAACATAGTCAAACAGCACGGCGCAAAAGTAGGCAACGCGATGCTTCGACATTTCGCACTGATGGCTAATGATAGGAGGCGCAATGAAGACGTGCTAGCTCGATCCAACTACAAGCAATTCAGAATGCTTCTACCCGGTATCGATGAAGCTGGATCTAAAGTCGTCATCAAGAAAATAGGGGAGTCACTACTTGGAGAAGAATACATCTATCGTGGTAACTCGTTAAAGGCAGAGTTCCTGATCTGCGCGATCACTAAGCGAGAGGAAGATTTACATCTGCAACAAATGCTTCAGGAGGGCGAAGTAGACATCATCAGAATGAAACAGAAGCAACAGACTCCTGCATAAGCTGTGGCTTCTCTATATTATAGGCCAACTCCCTATCGCTGCTTGTTGGAACCGGTCAATGGCCTATAACGCAATTCTCTATCAGATCGAAAATAATATCCTCACCATTACTCTCAATCGCCCCGAGCACATGAACGCCTTCACCGTTGAAATGGCAAACGAGCTGATCGATGCCGTGAATCGTGCCAGCGAAGACGATGAGGTTCGAGCCATAGTGGTCACTGGGGCTGGAAAGGCATTCTGTGCAGGCATGGATCTGGGCAGCGAAGGGAATGTATTTGGACTAAATGAAGATTTGCAGCCGACTCTTAGAGATATGCAAACTAAGCTCGATGACCCCGACATTATTTCTGGCGTCCGCGATACCGGCGGCCGGCTAACTCTTGCGATCTACGACTGCAAGAAACCGGTCATTGCTGCCATTCATGGTGCAGCCGTGGGCATAGGCGCAACCATGACCTGCGCTATGGATATCCGGCTCGTTTCCGAGAATGCCCGAGTAGGTTTTGTGTTCAACAAAATAGGCATTACACCGGAGGCCTGTTCCTCCTGGTTCCTCCCCCGAATCGTCAGCATGGGTAAGGCGTTAGAATGGGTTTATAGCGGCGATCTAATCGCCGCTGAAGAATTAAAAGCTAGTGGTTTCGCTAATTCGATAGAGCCTAAGGAATCACTTCTCGGCAAAGCCTACGAACTCGCTAAGCGAATAGCGCAACACAGCCCCGTGTCGATCGCTCTAACGCGACAGATGATGTATCGTAACGCGGCTCAAGATCATCCACTGGCAGCGCATCAAGTAGATTCCTTAGCCATATTCTATGCGAGCCAAGGAAGTGGCAAAGAAGGCGTAAAGGCGTTTTTAGAAAAGAGAAAGCCAGAGTATGTTGAAAACGCATCCAGTGACATGCCACCTTTCTATCCCTGGTGGGAAGACTGACCTTAGAAAAAGCAGAACAACCAACTATTATTCTGACAGGTATCACAATGCGTAAAAGCTTCGAACTCCTCTGCTCCACTAGTGGCCGCGTAATCCTCGGGCTCTACTTTTTCGGTCCAGGCGCCCTGCTAAAGATTATGGATATGGAAGGTACATCTGCCTACATGGCCTCACAAGGCATGGTATTTATCTCCTTCTTCCTGATTTTGACCATAGCGATACAGCTATTTGGCGGCCTTGCCGTGGTTGTAGGCTATAAGGTAAAGCCAGTAGCATTCATACTAGCTGGATTGACGCTCGTCATTAATGTGCTAATGCATGACTTCTGGAATGTCCCCGACCAGACGCAGAACTTCGTAAAGAATATGGGCATCTTCGCCGGCTTACTAGTATTAGCAGGGCTTGGCGGCGGTGGCTGGAGCATCGATGGCAGGCTCGATAAACCCAATTAATATCAGTAGCTTATCGGCAGCACTGATAAGCAGCGGCCTCGATTCTTGACAGCTTCCCGCGCGCCTGCGAAAGTGGCCTTGAATACAGAGCAGTAGGCACCATCTTAGTGGTAGTGGCGAAAGCTACTGCGAATAAATTCAGCTGCTTTGAAGATTCGACCCCGACTAGTAGAATCTTCAAAGCAGCACCGTGTAAACGAAACTCTTAAACAGGACTAGCCACATCATGATAATGGTTCAATCAACTTTTCATCTGGTTTCGGAATCCAAATCTGAAGCACTCGAATTGATGAAGGACATGACTCGTCTGTGTCGCTTGGAACACGGCTGCCATAACTATGAGTACTTCGAAGGTTTGACGGACACCAATCAGATAGTCCTATTGCAAGAATGGGAAAATGCCGACTGCCTGCAGGCTCACTATCAAACTGCTCACATGGAAGATTTTTTGGGCAAGCTTGGCAACTATCTAGAGAGTGAAGTGATCACGCGTAGCTATGCATCACAGGACGAGCCGAGAGTAACTTCGGCGAGCAGTGAGGGCTTGGCAAAGCCGCATCAGACGATCCACTAGATCTGTTGTTGCTCCTCGAAACAAATCATATAGACCACCTGGGTTGATCATAAAGTCAGCGCTAGTTATTGAGCTTATAGTCGAACTACAGGGACCAGTAAATGTTCTATACGCTGCAAGGTGATCAGAAGACTCCCGTTTCATCGGAAGAAAATACCCGGCTGCTACACTGGAGAACCTCCACCTTCTGGGTCATGCTCATTGGCTATGTGGGCTACTACATCTGTCGCGGCAACCTCGCCGCCGCCTTTCCTCTGCTTACACAAGAATTCGGCTACTCCAATACACAGCTAGGCCTTATAGCCTCTCTATCTGAAATGGCCTATGCCGCCGGAAAATTTATCAATGGCCCATTAGCCGATAAAATCGGCGGTCGCAAAATCTTTCTCGTCGGCATGGCGGGTGCAATATTCTTCAATATCATCTTTGCGATCTCAGCAAGCCTGACTGCTTTTATCATTGTATGGTGCTTTTGCCGCTACTTTCTCTCCATGGGCTGGGGCGGGCTGACAAAGACGATCGGCAACTGGTACCCACGAGAGCGCAACGGTACTGTGATGGGCTTGATTAGTATCAACTTCCAGTTTGGCGGAGTTGCTGCCACTCTGTTTGCGGGTTTTCTGGTAGCTATGGGCGTTCCTTGGCAGGGAGTCTTTATCTATCCCTCCATGGTACTCACACTGATCTTGCTCTGGTCTTATCTCACGTCGCGCTCTAGCCCTAGCGATGTGGTGCCTGGCGCTAAGCCAATAGAAGGCGAAGCTTCGAAGGAGCAAATTGCCGACTACGGCGACGAGGAACAGCCGCCTGTATCGACTATTATGAAGACACTGTTGCGTCTGCCTATATACCGACAGTTACTCGTGTTTAGCTTTCTCACCACACTGCTGCGTTCTGTATTCTTATTCTGGACGCCGAAATTTTTGTTCGACATCGGCCTGGGCGCAAGTTCCGCAATTTTACGCTCTGCCATATTTCCATTGTTAGGTGTAGCTGGCACGGTATTCATCGGATGGTATACAGACCACCACGCGCGCAACGGAGACCGAGCGCGCATGATGTGGATGATGCTTTCTGTGCTCGTGTTTTGCATGATCGCCATAGCGGTGTTAAGCAATGCGAGTGAGCCTAACTTCAATATGATCTTGTTCTTTCTCGGAGCTAGCGGGTTCTTCTTGCTGGGCCCCTACTCGATGAGCAGCGGCTGTCTCACACTGGACATCGCTGGCGCGAAAGGAGCAGGTTCCTGTACAGGTATTATCGACGGGATGGGCTATATTGGCGGGGCGATCGCCGCGTTTGCTGCAGGCATACTCTCCGACTCTTTGGGCTGGCCGCAGGTATTTTTGGTGCTATCAGTGTTTGCCGTCATCTCTACCTTTAGCGCTTGGCGGATGAGCTGTGGCTTTCAGAAGATGGCACGAGAATCAGCAGCGTAGAATCGCCACGGCTAATCCTGCGCTTCATATTCCTTAATCTGATCAGTGATACCGCGCACCATGCCGTTAGGGATCGGCAAAGTTAGATGGTACTGCGAGATTTTCCAACCTTGAGCCGTGCGTATCAACACTCCGCTGCCGCGGCTACTGCCGTAACTCTGACTCAACAACGCCTCGTCAAACCACGCACTTGATCCATCGGGAGTTATGTTGACATTGCGCTGCTGCGGCGTATAGACCCAACCATTGCTGCCGCTCGAGTATTGGCGAAACTCTGCCTTAATCCAGCGCTCCTGCGCATCGGTTCCTATGAATACACCATCGTCGCTCATAAGATCAAAATAGATATCCCATTCGCCGTTCGCGGCGGCCTGGTGATAGCCGTCTAACACTTCGTTTATGTCAGTGATATCTGATTGCCGTGACTGGCTGTCTGGGGAACAGCTTAACAATGCAAAATTCACTAGAGTTAAAAATAGTATATTCTTCATAGAGTGCTAGCTCTCCTTAATGTCGATTGACTCCTTCTCATCGAATTCTCCCGCATCGATTCGTGCGAAATAGGCACTGGCTACCTTCTTAACCTTCGGCGCCAACAGCAGTGTCGAGACCATAGTAGGTATCGCCATCGTCGCGTACATACCATCCAAAAGATTAATCACCACCTCTAGCGAGACAACGGCACCGGCAATTATCAGCGCCATATACGCGTACATATAGAACCTCTCTTTTGACGTTCCAAAGAGAAAGCCCATGCACTTACTCCCGTAGTACCAATAGGTGAGTATCGTTGTCGTGCTCAACACAATAACCATGATCAGCAATAGGTACGCACCGTAGCCTGGAAACACCTGCTCATAGGCCTGCGTAGTCATCGTGATGCCAACTCCACCGCCTTCCCATACGCCGGTGACCAGCAGTGCCAGTGCCGTGCAGGTGCAGACGATCAAGGTGTCGGCGATAGGGCCTATCATGGCAACCAGACCCTCACGGGTTGGTTCGTTTGTCTTGGCTGCGCCATGTGCCAGAGACTCTGTGCCTATTCCTGCTTCGTTGGAGAACGCGCCGCGCTGTACGCCAATCAAAATCACTGCGCCGAGCACACCTCCCGATACAGCTTCTCCGGTAAACGCATCAGTGAATATGAGTACGAACATGGCAGGTATCTCGCCAAGATGACTCGCCAGCAGCACACCGGTGATCAGGAAATAGAAGATCACCATAGAAGGCACCATCTTGCCCGCGATCGCGGACACTCTCTTCACCTTCCCTACTGCAACGCTAAACATAACGATGGCAAGAACCACACCGGCGCCGAAGTCGAAACCAAAATGTTCTTCGCTAGTCGCCATCCCTGCAGGAATCGCAATGACATCGCGCAGAATCTGCACCAATTGATTCACCTGAAAGATAGGCAGGGTTCCCACCATGCCTGCTATGGCAAACAACCATGCTAGAGGTAGCCACTTGCGACCTAACCCCTCGCGAATCACATACATCGGACCGCCTTGCAGCTTGCCCTCGTCGTCTTTGCCGCGATACATAATCGCCAGTGAGGCGGTATAGAATTTAGTAGATATTCCAACGATTGCAGTAATCCACATCCAGAATATCGCACCCGGACCACCTACCGTGATCGCGATGGCTACGCCGGTGATGTTTCCAAGGCCCATGGTTCCCGCTAATGCTGTAGCGAGCGCGCCATAGTGACTAATGTCACCGGATGCTGCCTCCGAGGCGTCATCAAATTTACCCTTCAACAAACCTATGCTATGGGAGAAATAACGAAAGTGACGTAGCCTGGAATGAATCATGAAGAAGCAGCCACCACCCACTAGCAGAACAACTAGCGGCAAGCCCCACATAAAATTGGTATAAGCAGCGATCGCTGCTTCGATTGAATCCATTACAATTTATTACCCTGTAATGTGAATAATTCGATTCTGGCTAATAAGGCGATAAGTCTTTCCCGCTTGATGTTTCTCAAAATGCGTCCACCACCGACAACGTGGCACCGGGCTTTACATTACTGCGCGTTCCTAGCATCTGCCTCATGCCGACGCTCTCCGGCGAGTATGGCAGGCATCGCATAGTTGCCCTCATGGCAAGCGTATTCATACAGTTTTTCACCGGTATACATCGGCATCTCGGCAGTCCAGGGCTGAGTATAGAGCTCTGGGTCGTCGATGGTGAATGTGTAGTGGAGCTTGTCATCGGCGACGCGAGTAAATCGCTCCGTCAGCAGAATATTGTTGGACATCAATCGCTCTTTAGCAACTTGCCAGCCATTAAAGTCTTTCGTTTGCACTACCAATGCATTCCCTTCGTAGTAACCTATCGAGTCACCCAGCCACTTATCAAAGGGTAGCTCCTTAAACTCCTGATCGATTCGCACGATTCGCGCGTTGTGCACCATCTCAGCTAGCAGCACTACATGAGTCGGCCCTTGCACGATCTGCATATGGTTGTTGTAGAGACTACTCATGAACGGCGCTGTTGAAGCGAAACTTATGAGACATCGATCGGAAAGAGTTCTTCCCTCAGGCCCATCGCTCTCTGCTAAGCCCATGGGCAACTCATCCTGCTGCGATCGACGAACTGCCTGCCCCTCTTCTCTCCAGGGAATCTGGCCATCAGGAGGGTCTACAATTAGAGAAGTTCGATACTTGCCATTCATCTGAGCAAGGGCATCGCCGGGTGTAATCCAAAACCCGTTATAGCCACCCACATTTTTGGGTCCCGGAGCTTCGGCTCCTGTTGCCTCAAGAAAAGCAAGATAGTCAGGTGTAGAAACCATCTTCGCCAACATCGTTTCCTCGTCTACTTCTAACTCGCCTTCATAGACATCGGAACGCTGGAGGCTGGTTCGGGTCTTGTAGTTCCAAACACCTTGCACATCCGGCACGCCAAAGTCTGTCTGAGGCGGCATATAGTCCTCGGCAGCAAAGGCGTGAGGTCCTACAAATACAGCTATCATCAGACTAGCCAACGCGGTGATCCGAAAGTGAACTCTCATGGCGACATCCTTAATTAAATTCATTGGTAGGCGCAGTGGCCCTTTTGTGAAACCTGCTTTTATAAACCTATGATTCAAGCTTAATGCAGCCAGCAACGCGCTTGCAAGGACAGCTGCTGATGCTTTATGGGTCTACCGAACGTTATCGGCAAAGATAAACTCTGATGGAGGTTGCAGGCCGCGAAGATTCTCCACGAAATAGTCCCAGCGTCGCTTCATAAAGTAGCGTCTATTTCCAAAACCATGGCTGGCATTGGGCAGAATCACTAGATCGAAGTACTTGTCAGCTTCGATCAAGGCATCGACCACCAACAAGGTGCTGGAAGGGTGTACATTGGTATCGAGCATACCGTGGGCAAGCAACAGCTTACCTTCCAAGTTAGCAGCCAGCAGTTGGTTCGCCTGATTGTCGTAGTTGGTAGTGACTACCGGCTCGCCTTCATCGGGATTGCTCTCGGGATAGGTCTCTAACAGCCCCTGCCACTTCTCGCCCCAGTCATCTTCGTAATTCCGATTATCGTGATTGCCCGCACCGGATACGGCGACCTTGTAGAAGTCTGGATAGCGCAGTATTCCTGCCGTCGATGCGAAGCCTCCACCCGAATGCCCCCAGATGCCTATTCTCTCGAGATCCATCCAAGGATTAGCTGCCCCTAACTGCCGGATTCCTTCGATCTGATCTGGCAGGCCGTTGTCACCCATGTCTGCGTAGTAGGCATCGTGAAAAGACTTCGACCGCCCCGGCGTACCCATAGCATCTAACTCGACTACGATGAATCCAAGTTCGGCCAGCGACTGCTTGTCATTCCGCGAGGCGCGAAACGAACGCGTGCCGACACTGCCACTTTGCGGGCCCGGGTAGAGATAGTTCAATACCGGATAGGACTTTGTCTCATCGAAATTAGAGGGCTTATAGAGTAAGCCGTAGAGGTCGGTGATCTGATCTCTGGCCTTTACGATAAAGGGAATCGGCGCCACCCAGCCGCTATTAATAAGTGGGTCAATATCGGTTTCTTCGAGAATCAGTTGCGCCTCTCCTGCTGTGTTTCGCACTACCGACACCGGTGCGGTATTCGGTGTCGAATAAACATCACTAAAATAGTTAGCAGATTCGGACCATCTAATCTGATGGTTGGCAGTCTCCGGGGTTAGGTTTGTCAATTCAGAGCCATCGAAATTTACTCGATATAGATACTGAAAATAAGGATCACCGGGTTCACGATTCGAGCCGAGAAAATAGATCTGCTGGTTTTCTAAATCGACTTGCTGAATTTGAAGTACCGCCCAACTGCCATCGGTGATTTGATGTTTCAATTCGCCCGATTGCAGGTCGTGCATATAGAGATGCCCCCAATTTTCTTGCTCAGAGAACCAGACAAACTCATTTCGCTCGGGGAAAACACGCCAATTGGCGGCGTTGTATCCAGATTCATAATAGGTCTCGACTTCTTCGAGATAGACAGGTCTCACGTCACCAGATTCTGGGTTGGCGATTTGCAGCTGCGCAATCTTGTGATCCCGTGACGAAGAAACGAATGACAGTGTCTCGCTATCCTCACTCCACTCCACATCCAGAAACAACCCGCCTCGGCCAGCTATATGATCGCTAGTTGTCGATCTATGGGGGTCAGGTGACATATTTAAAGTTACAATGCGCGGCTCATCTTCCAAGTGAACAACGATTCTCTCAATCATAAATATGTAGTCATCGCCCGGCAGCGGATACTTCCATGCGTCTAACTCGCCATGACCTACCTGTGTAGACCACAGATACATCTCGCCCACATTTCTTCCGTCGTGGCGGAACGTGGCTATTTTAGAGGAGTCTGGAGACCACAATAGCACCGGACCATCGTCGCGCAACCACCCTGCATTATTGGTCGCATAGCCATAGTCCTGCTCACCGTCGAAAGTAAGTTGGGTCACCTCATTGCTCGCGGTATCGCGAACCCAAAGGTTATGCTCATCGATAAAGGCTGCCATGCTGTCGTCGGGGGAGGAATATTCACTCGTCGGAATTTCGGCGAGCTGGCTGAGCGTATAGCTGCTCAAGTCCAGCACATAGCTTTGATCCTCGTAATCGAATTCGAGTTGCTCTGGCGCCTCACCCAGCTGTACCCGCGACAAGCTTAAGTCATTAGCTTCAACTTCCTCCTCTGCATAGGCTGCCAGTTGGGTTGCTAGACGAGCCGTATCAAAAAGTGGCGATTTTTGTGCCGTCTGCACATCCACCAAAATATAGTCAGAGCCGTTTTCAGTTGAACGGCGATAGATCAATCGATCATCATCCTGCCAGTATTGAGCGAGAATATTACTATGAACAAGATCGGTCGTATTGATGCCAAGAAAGCGTTCCGCTCGCTCATAGTCTGCGGCAGTTAAGCTCTGCTGACTAGGCGCGACAGACGTAGCTGCCTCGTTGCTAGGCGCTGGTGAGCAGGCCTGAATGATGGCAAGGGAAAATCTGTCTCTTATACACATCTGACGCTGCCGACGAATAGAGAGGGG